>JAPPBZ010000199.1 GCA_026702635.1 Bacteroidota bacterium | reverse complement strand
CATCGCTACATGCGCCGTATCCTCAATCAATCGCTTGACATCTTTTTCCGTAATTGAGTGATCGCGGTTGGTGATCGTAACCACCCCTCGGCTCTGGAAGCTTTGAATATGATCGCCGGCAATGCCTACAATTACATTCTGAACTTCTACATCGGCTGCACGCTCCGCTGCTGAGATCGCTTTCTGGACAGAGGCTACAGTCTTATCAATATTGACCACAACGCCTCGGTTCAGACCATCAGATTCGGCGATCCCGATCCCTAACACATTAATCTTGCCTAATTCATCGGATTCGGCTACGACAGCACACACTTTCGTGGTGCCAATATCCATTCCGACTACAATTTGATCATGCATGGTTCGTGGTGTATAGCTATATCGGATTTTCTTTCGTTACGATTTGGCCTCGAAACCGCAGGTCAATGACCTCGACCATCCGGTCCTCGCGAGGTCGTATCTGCTGATCCCAGAATGCATACAACTTGTGCAATCTCTCTTCCCATGCCGTGTCCCCTAGATGCACCACTGTGGCTTGGTCTGCACCGGCAACACGCATAATCATGGTCAATTCGTTTTCGGTTACTTCGAATTCAGATATCAGGCGGTCAATCTCAGTAGGAAGCCGTGGTAGAAGGACTAGAAGGTCCCGTACGGTTTGGTCTTCTACGGGGGATAATGCGCGATATGGATTCGTGGTCCCCCGCAAGAGTGGCACATCAAAGATCGCCTGTGTATGGGCGGGCATCATGTAGCCAAACTCGTCCAGATAGTATGCCGGTCTTCCCGTCTCTGTAAGGGTCAACAGATGTGGCCGACGCTCCAGGACCTCTACTCGCATCGTGCCGGTTGGATAACAGATCGCGCGTGCTCCCTGGACCCATGGATGTCGTTGTAGCCGGTCAACTACCAGCTGGGTACTGAATGTACTATCAATCAGTCCATACATGGTAGCTGGATCCGTGTATTCAGTGCCTGTAATTGTAATCTGGGTACACGGACGCTGCCATAGATAAGACCATCCGCTGCTTACCCCAACACAGATCAGGAGAGAGATTGCAAGAAAGGTCAGAATGCGTCTCTGTCTACGTGTCATGATCCTAGGCGGCTGCGCTTCGGCAAAGTTGTTCTGTGTATTCGCGGGCCGTTCGCCAGATATCTCCTGCCCCCATGAACAGCACCACATCACCGGACTCACAGGTATCCCGTAAAATGGGTAGTACATCCTCCTTCCGCTTCGCGTAGCGGACATCACGATGACCCCGAGCTGCCGCCAGTTCCGCGATCAGCTTCCCGGTGACTCCAGGGATTGGTTTTTCCCGGGCCGGATAGATCTCTGTCACGATCAGGATGTCCGCATTGAAAAATGAACGAGCAAACTGATCCTTGAAATCATTCGTGCGCGAGTATAGGTGGGGCTGAAAAATTCCCACAATCCGGCGATCTGGATATCCCTCGCTTGCAGCCTTCAGGGTTGCAAGGACTTCGGTCGGATGATGGGCGTAATCGTCGATGACCAGAATCTCATCCTTCTCCCCCAGAACCTGAAAGCGCCGCTGGACACCGGAAAAGAGTTCCAGCCCCGACTTAATGGAATCAAAAGCAATATCAAGCTCTAATCCGACGGCGACCGCAGCCAGTGCATTGCGTACATTGTGCAATCCGAGCGCTCGTAGTTGAATGGATCCGAGTAACTTGCCGGATGCAAGCACGTCAAAATGCGTAGACTGCCCCTTTTGTCTCACCTTCTCGGCCCGTACCATCGCCTGCCGCGCGGTGCCGTAGGTCACCAGCCTGCGGTCAATCCCGTCAATGATTGCCTGTACACCAGGGTCATCCAGGCAGACGATGGCTGCTCCGAAGAAGGGCACACTCACGGCAAACGCAGTAAAGGCCTTATAGACTTCTTCGAGGTCTCCATAAATGTCCAGATGATCCGCTTCAATGGTTGTGATCACAGCCAGGGCAGGGGTTAATCGCAGAAAAGCGCGATCATATTCATCTGCTTCAATTACGATAATATCCCCCTCTCCACTGACGGCATTACTGTTGATTTCCGTCACTTTCCCCCCAACGATGACCGTGGGATCAAATCCGCCTTCTGCGACTACACGCCCAACCATACTGGTCGCCGTTGTTTTTCCGTGTGTGCCCGCAACACCGACACCATATTTCATACGCATGAGTTCACCGAGCATTTCTGATCGGGGAATCAGTGGGATACGATGAGAAACCGCGGCCTGTGTTTCGGCATTTTGATTTACATCCACCGCAGACGAGTAGACGACCACATCTGCGCCATAGACATGTTTTTTATCATGTCCTTCATAGATGTGTGCTCCCTGATCTGCAAGTTTATTGGTCAGGTCACTCAGGCTCAGGTCGGAGCCGGTTACCCGATATCCTCGCGCCAAAAGAACGGAGGCGATTGAACTCATTCCAATGCCACCAATGCCGACCATGTGTACATGACGGATTCGTCCGAGCCAGGGTTGTCGACGTTGTGAGTTCATGCTGATTCCTCCCATCCGACCAATGCCAGGATATCTTTTGCGATGGTCATGGCGGCTTGCGGTTTTGCGGCTTTGCGTGCTCTGTCCGCCATCGTGCCTCTTCGTTCGGGATCAGCCAAGAGAGCAGGGACCTGTATCAGGAGTGCATTCAGAAGATCCTCTTCTGGCACAAGCATCGCCGCACCGATACGCTCCATACTGCGGGCATTTTTGGTCTGATGATCCTCAGCTACATGTATGGATGGCACGAGCACCGCAGGAGTCGCAGTGCATAGGAGCTCACTACATGTGAGGGCCCCGGATCGTGCCAGAACAAGGTCGCAGGCAGCATAGAACAATTCCATTCGGTCCACATACTTCATGACACGAAGCCTTGCGTGCTCCTTCTTCCGCATTCGCTCGTAGTAGAGGTTGCCGGTCTGCCAGATGATATGAAGGTCGGGGGCGGAGAGCATTTGGTCTGAAACCTGCCACATCGCCTCGTTAATGGATTGACTTCCCAGCGATCCCCCGAACACGAACAGCACATTCGCATTCTGTGGCAGTTTCAGAGCTTTCCGGGCAGCTTCGCGTGTAACTGTCGTCGCCAGCTCCTTGCGTACAGGGTTGCCACTGATACGGCAGCGCCCCTCAGGGAACCAGCTCTTTGCCTCTTCAAAAGCAATATGTACCTGTGCTGCACGGCGTCCCAGAATACGATTGGTCACGCCTGCGTAGGCATTCTGCTCCTGGGCAACCGTTGGACGTTTACGCATGCTGGCTGCCCACAATACCGGCCCCGACACATACCCACCGGTCCCGACAGCAACGTCCGCATCAAAGTCCTGAACCAATTGATAACTCTGCCACAGCCCGGTTGCCAACTTAAATGGGAATCCTGCATTCCGTAAAAGCTGTCTACGATGAAACCCGCTGATCGTAATTGGATGAATTTCAAATCCTGCGTCCGGGACCGCGTTCCACTCCAGGTGATCCCGCGTTCCAGCAAATGCAATTGCACTCATTGGTTCCAGCGAGCGGATTGCCTGTGCAATGGCAATTGCCGGGTATACGTGGCCGCCTGTGCCGCCACCAGCCAGTAATATGCGAGGCGGTCTCATCTGCGGTCCAGTTGTCGGGAAATGTTGAGTAGAATTCCAAGCAGAATGCCTGCGGCAAGCATTGAGGTTCCACCATAGGAAATCAGTGGAAGCGGGAGCCCCGTCACTGGCAAAATCCCCACCGAGACCCCTGTGTGGACCAAGGTGTACAAAAACAGAATCGTTGTGCAGCCAACTGCTAGGAAAAGGCCCAGTGGATCTATTGCATCACGTGCAATCCGCAGAAAGCCCCGCAAGAGAATCATCACGAACAGCCCTAGGAGGACAAGACTTCCCAGAACCCCATACTCTTCCGAGATGATGGCAAAAATGAAGTCATTATAGGGGGTCGGCAGGAAATCCCGCTGGATACTTTTGCCCGGCCCTCGTCCGGTCCATCCGCCCATTGCAAGGGCAATCCTGGCCTGATGTGCCTGATAGCCCTCTGCCTGTAAGTCGAACACTTCGGCTTCCTCCGTATTCGTGAAGATTTTCAGATTCAGGTAGGATTCGACCCGTTGAGCCCGGTTTGGAGAAGAAAGGAGCATCAAAAACACGCAGGCAATACTGAAGATGACACCTCCTCCGATGTGGAACAGGCTCACACGGCCGACATAGAGCATCAGCATTACAGAAACCAGGACGAGGAAGGCGGTTGACAGGTCCTCCAGACCAATCAACACGACGGTTAGAAACGTCCAGAAAAATAGCGGAAGAACACCCCTGGTGAAGTTATGGATGTATTCCTGCTTACGTACCAGGAGTACAGCGATGTTCAGGATCAGCGCAATCTTTGCCAGGTCTGATGGCTGAACGCTGAAAAGACCAACCTGGAAGGCACGAGTAGCGCCTCCGTACGTAACCCCAAAGATGCGCACTAGTACCAGTAGGAACAAAGAGCCCACTAGAAACAGTTGCGACCAGCGCGCAATCTGATGGTAGTCCAACATACTGAAGACAATCATCGTCACGAGTGCAAGCCCCACTCGGAGTGCGTGACGCAAAAGGAATTGCTCCGTATCCCCATCTGCTTTCACTTCAGCCAAAAAGGCGATTGCGCTGTAGACTGCCATCACCCCAATCGCGGAGATGACAAGTACGATCCAGAGGACATACCTGTCCATCGGGGCCCGGTCCTGCAGATACAAGGTGTTGGTCTGTCTCGGCATGGTTAGAAACTCTCCACAATGTGGCGGAATCGCGCTCCCCGTTCTTCGTAGTTGGAAAACAGATCAAAAGAGGCGCATGCCGGGCTCAACAGTACAACATCCCCGGCACTCGCGCAGCTTCGTGCACTCAGGACTGCTTCGTCTAGAGTTTTGACCGCCAGTGCATTTTTGGTGTGAGGGCCGAGCTCCCCAAGCACTTTTTGCGCACTTTCTCCGAACGCAATCACGGTGTGCACCTTTTCGGAGATCAGTGGCTTGATAATCTCATAGTCATTTCCTTTGTCCCGACCGCCTGCGAGCAGTACAATCGGTGCGTGGAAACTCAGTAGTGCGTACCAGAGCGCATTCACATTGGTCGCTTTCGAGTCATTGACATAGGTGACCCCGCTCAATTGACGGATGACTTCCAGTCGGTGATCCACTCCGGTGAATCGTTGCAGGCTTTCACGCAGGATCGCATTCGTGAGTCCAACTGCCTGTCCTGCCAATGCAGCTGCCAGAGAATTACTGATGTTGTGCGGTCCCAGGATTCCCAATTTCTCTGTGGGTAAGAGAGCATGCTTCTGCAGATGGATCATGTCGCGAATCGCGCTCGCACCGCTCGAAAGCTCTACCTGGCTACTGAAGGGGAGCCCCTGCACATCACGAGTAGAGATAAAGTACTCGACACGCTCCCGCACCAGCGTGTCATCGTAGTTGTAGATCACCGTGTCCGCATCTGACTGGTTTTCATAGATGCGGAGTTTACTTTTTGCATAATGTTCGAAGCTGCCACCGTAGCGATCCAGATGATCTGGGGTAATATTCAGGATCACACTCACATCCGGCCGGAACGTGTCTATATGATCCAGTTGGAAACTGGACACTTCAAGGACGACTACCGTGTCCGCATGTAAATTTTGGATATGTTCAGACAAGGGGCTACCAATATTGCCCGCGACTACGGCATGCCGATCAGCAGTCTTCATCATGTGTCCTACAAGTGAAGCCGTTGTGGTCTTTCCATTGGTTCCGGTGACTGCTACAATCTGTCCCTTTGCGTACCAGGAAGCAACCTCAAGCTCCGAGTAGACAGGCAGTCCCCGGGCAAGGGCGGCCCGGACGGGCTGAGCTGTCGTAGGTACTCCCGGACTTATCACCAGGAAATCCGCTGCCAATGTCGCTTCTGTATGTCCATGGGCTTCCACTTCAATGCCCTGGTTCTTGCACCATTTCAGCGTATCTGTATCAATGGGGCCATGATCGGAAAGCAATACTTTGGCGCCAGTACGGGTCAATAGACCCGCAACCGCGCGGCCACTCCGGGCGGCTCCCAGAACGGTAATGCGTTTCCCCTGGACGTTGTATGGCTGCATCATCGGATCCGGAGCGAGAGTAGGGTTGCCAACATGGTGATTACGGTCACAAGGCAGAAACGGGTAACAATTTTAACCTCGTGCATGCCTTTTGCCTCATAATGGTGATGCAGGGGTGCCATGCGGAAGATCCGCTTCCCCGTGCCTGTCTTGCGACGGGTATAGCGGAAATAAGTAGTCTGCAGAATGACCGATAAGGTTTCGACAAAAAAGACGGCACAGAGCAGTGGTAACAGAAGCTCTTTTTTGACCATCACGGCGATGACCGCAATGGCAGCTCCTAGGGACAGTGATCCAGTATCTCCCATAAAGACGGTTGCCGGATAACCGTTAAACCACAGAAATCCCAGGCATGCGACACACATCGCGGATGCAAAGATGGTCAGTTCCCCTGCGCCTGTCAGGTACAGTACTCCCAGATAAGAGGAAAACCCTGCGTGTCCCGAGATATAGATGAGAACGACCAGCCCCATGGCAATGATCGCGGCGACTCCTGCCGCTAGCCCGTCAAGACCGTCCGTCAAATTGACTGCATTAGATGTGGCCGTTACAATGAATATGGTCATCGGGATGAAGAAGAGCCATCCGAGATCCATCCCTCCCAGGAATGTATTGCCCAGAATGTTATAGTCGAGGTGCCAATTCTGGACGAATGGTAGATCAGTCACCGACCGCGTCTCTTCAAATTGCGGATGGAAATACAGGATGAGTCCCACCAGCAGCCCCAGTCCGATTTGGCCGGTCAGCTTCATACGTGCCGCCAGGCCTGCTTTGTCTTTGTGAACGGTCTTGATGTAATCATCTGCAAACCCGAACGCGGCCATCCATGCGGTCGCGATGAGGATGAGCCAGACGTAGACCTCGCGCAGGTCTCCCCACAGGAGCGTTGCAATCATGATCGCACTGACAATAATCAATCCGCCCATCGTGGGGGTCCCACGTTTGTGTGAATGATCAACGGCGCCGGCGCTTAGCTCTTTGCGTACCTCTTCCCCGAGCTGGTTGCGTACGAGCCAGCGAATCACGTAGGGTCCAATGACCATCACGATGACGAATGCCGTGATGGCAGAAAGCGTCGCACGCACCGTGATGAACTCCACGACTTGGAATCCCGGAGGATGAAACGCCTCTTCCAACCACTGTAACAGATAGTAAAGCATGGATTCAGATGAGGGGTTTCGGGTTGCGTGAAGCAAAGGCTTCAAGGACTAGGTCCTGATCTTTCAATTTGACCTGGATCCCATTTTCGTCCTGAACAGACTCGTGTCCTCGGCCTGCAACAAGTACAATGTCTCCAGCGCTGCATGCTTGTTCAACATGTTGCACAGCCTCGGTCCTTGAGAGAATCAGGTGTGCCCGTTCGGGCTTTTTCATACCACGGAGGATGTCTTCAGCGATTGCCTGTGCAGGTTCCTTCCTTGGGTTATCATTCGTGATGACCACATGATCGGCCAGCTCCTCTGCGACTGCGCCCATGAGGGGGCGCTTCATGGTGTCCCGGTTGCCGCCACATCCAAATACGCACCATAGCCGAGCCGTTTTTTGGCGGGCGTGGGCCAGTGACCGGAGGACCTGCTCCAGCGCATCCGGTGTATGTGCGAAATCAACGACAATCCGTGTGGCATCATCGCACAGGTACTGCTCGAATCTGCCGGGGATGGGGCGGGCCTCAGACAGAGCTTCAATGACATCTGTGCGCGGCAGCCCACTCGCACGTGCGGCTCCATAGGCGGCAGCCAGATTATAAGCATTGAACGTTCCTGCCAGCCGAAACGTACTGGTTTGGCCATCCAGACGCAATTGGAGGCCGCTGGGGCTGTCCTTTACAATATTGAACCGAATATCTGCGTCGGTATACTGACCGAAGGAGCATTGTGTAGCCTGGGTATTCTCCACCATACGTCTGCCTGCCTGATCGTCCTGATTATAAACCGCGACTGCGTCGGGGCTCAGGTCATCAAAGAGGCGTTTTTTGCTCTTGAGATACTGTTCCACAGTAGTATGGTAGTCCAGATGATCATGCATCAAATTGGTAAATACGCCGACTGAAAAGTTCAGCGTGGCAGTTCGATACTGATCCAGGGCATGAGACGAAACCTCAATCACGCATGCTTGACAGCCTGCGCGAACCATCTCTGCCAGCATGGGCTGGAGTTGCGTTGCATCGGGGGTTGTGAGTTGGGCAGGGTAGGTCGATTGTCCGGTAACGTAGGACACCGTTCCAATCAGACCTGTCATGGTTCCGGTACACTCAAGAACATGCTGTACAAGTGCTCCGGTGGTCGTTTTTCCATTGGTTCCAGTTACACCTGTGAGATGCAGGGAAGCAGCTGGATCCCCGTAGAAAGCTGCTGCAATCACGGCAGCGGCTTTTCGTGTGTTGGATACCTGAACGAAGCGGGGATCCTGGCCCAGATTCTCCTGGCAGACAATGACAGAAGCACCAGCATTCAGTGCATTTTGGATGTAGGCATGTCCATCAAACTGCGTTCCTTGTACAGCGGTGAAGACGCATCCTGGATGCACATGGCGGCTGTCCTGGCTGACCCCGGTGACCGTTAAGTCCGGTGCAGGTGCAGCAGGGTTGGTGAGCAATCCCTCGCTGGCCAATCGGGTATGTAGATCAGTCCAGTTCATGGTGCTGCAATTGAAGGATTACGTCTGTATCCGCGGCCGCTCCCGGCTCTGGAGATTGCCCGATTACCAAGCCGGTCCCGTTCAGTTGTACATCCAGCCCTTTGGAGCTCAACAAAAACCATGCGGCCCGGGCATCAAGTCCCAAAACATCTGGCATCACCGTCAGCTCTGCCTCATCGGGTGCAGCTTGAACTTTCACACGGCTTCGCTGGGTAGATTCCTCGGAGACCACTACAGTACCAGTTCGTGGTGCAAGACTGTCTCGTTGCGCCTGAAACTTCCACCCTTCCTGTGGCGTGGGAAGTCCGGATGCCGGGAAGGTTGCGGTCCATCGCTCTGCGATCCTCTTGAATATGGGGGCAGAAACCCGGCCGCCATAAATACTAGTTTGGGGCTCATCCAAAATCACGATCATGGCCACTTGTGGATCTTCGGCCGGGTAGAAGCCAACGAACGTTGCCCGGTACTCGCTGCCGTAGGCACCATTGACCACCTTGCGGGCGGTCCCGGTCTTTCCTGCGATGGTCAATCCTTCAACCTGAGCATCTGTTGCAGTCCCTCTCTGAACAACCTCAATGAGAGCCGGCTGGAGCATGGCGACAGTTTCTTCCTGCAGGACCCTTCGGATGGAATCGGTTCGGGCCGGATCATCAGTTGCACGCCAGAGCACACGTCCGGTCACGTCCCGTCGTTCAGCCACGATATATGGCTGACGCAGTAAACCGTCATCCGCGAGGGCGGCGTATGCCATCACCATCTGCATAGGGGTCACATCAATCTCGTACCCGATACTGAGTGCGGTTTTCGTGGTCCTGCTCCATTGATTAGTGCGCTTGAGGAGTCCGCCGACCTCCCCGGGCAGGTCAATCCAGGTTTTTTGCCCAAATCCAAAGTTGCGTATGTACCGGTACAGCTCTTCCGGAGCCATGGGCCGCGTGGTGAGCGCCATTCCCACGTTACTGCTCTTTACAATCACATCATTGAAAGTGATTTCTCCGTATCTCGCGACGTCGTCCAAGGTGTAACCAGATACTTCAATTGTCCCATCACCGGTGTTAACCAGCTGATCCATGGAGACGGTGCCTGTTTCCAGTGCTGCGGACGCGGCGATCATTTTAAAGGCGGAACCAGGTTCCAGTCGGTCGGTGACCGCGCGATTGCGCCAAGCGGATACCGGTGTCTCCAGCGGCATATTTGCATCAAAGGTGGGAAAATTGGCCATGGCCAGAATTGCCCCACTTTTTGGGTCCACTGCAATCGCACTTCCTCGAATCGCACGGGCTTCCGCGACACCAGCCGCGAGTTCTTCCTCCATAATTGTCTGGCGAATGAGATCAATCGTAAGTACGAGGGTCTCTCCGTCGGTGGCTGGAACGACAACCCCTTCTGCATCAACGCGGAGGTATCCGCGGCGGTCTCTGAAAAGAGTACGCCGTCCTGGCTGCCCTTTCAGGTACTCATTATATTCAAGCTCAAGGCCCGCTTTCCCCACGCCATCGGTATCTATATGTCCGATGATATGGGCAGCCGTTGTTCCGTAGACATACTTACGTTGGGAGCGTTCTTCGAGAATGACGCCGGGTATCTCCCAGGAGGCGACCTCTCTTCGCTGTTCCGGCGTCAAATCAATGAGTCGGACAAATTGCTCACTCGCCCGATTCTCAATCCGTGACTCAAGCTGTCTTGTAGAGGTACCCGTTAAATCAGACAGGTGAGCTAGAAAAGCGGCTTTTTGCTCCGTGAATTCGGGCACAGTGGGGTCCAGTGCGAGATTATAGTGTGGAGAATTCACGGCTAGAGCCCGTCCGTGAATGTCCAGAATCTCTCCTCGCTGCGGCAGGAGCAACTGTTGGGATTCTGCTTGACGCCGACCCAGCTCACGTAGATGCCCCCCCTCTTCTACGTTGAGCCAGATCAGCTGTCCGGCAATGATCAGCGGCATGAGTGCCAAGCCGGTCAACACGACATACATCCGCCCCAGTATTTGGTCCCGGATTTTCATGGTTCGGTTTGCTGAGCGCCACTGTGGATGAGTCCTGCATATTCGTGCCCCCTCTGAAGCCCCAGCGCCTCGGCACGCCCATAAATAACGGAGGGGCCAACAAAGGCATTGTAATCTGCTACGAGCCGGTTATGCTGCAGATGGAGGCGAACATTCTCTTGCCGCTGGGTATTGATTTCCGCCAACAGATCCTGTGATGTGTGAATATGACCGATATATCCGGTCAAAATCCCTGCGAGGAGAAAGATGATCAGGCCGAATTGCAGGGTGGAGACACGAGCGATGACTTTCCGTTCCGGTGTAGACTCATCAATGATCGTTAACTCCTGCCAACTGCGAACCGTCGTCATGGCCTGCTCTACCGCACGCTGTCTGCGTGTGGTTTGGTTGGGAGGTCCATATTTGCGGCGCTTAAACATCAGAGAATATTATGTACTGACAGGTACGGGGCAACGAACTCCTGCACGCAGCCGTGCACTTCGGGACCGGCGGTTTGCTGTAATCTCTGCAGCATCAGGGACGACAGGCCGGCGCGTGACTGGTTTCCAAGGCACAAGTCGGTTCCCGTAGAGATCCCGTCTTGATTCTCCTTCCAGGACCCCATCACGCAGCATCCGCTTAACCATCCGGTCTTCAAGGGAGTGATAGCTGATGACAACCATCCTGCCCCCTTCTGCCACAATTTCCGGGCTGGCTTCAAGAAGCTGAGCTAGCTCATCCAATTCCCCATTGACGGCAATGCGAAGGGCTTGGAATGTGCGAGAAACTGCCCGAGATTCCCATCGGGTCGGGACTGCATCGCGCACAATGTGGGCTAGGTCTGTGGTGGTTTCAACGGGCTGGTTTGCAATGATCGCTCGGGCGATTCGCCGTGCATAGGGCTCTTCCCCCCAGGAGCGGAGGATATTTACCAGTTCATCTTCAGAGGATCCATTCACGATATCCGCTGCAGTGATATCGAATTCAGTATCCATTCGCATGTCTAGGTGAGCACGTTGACGATGGCTGAATCCCCTTTGACCAGAGTCCAGTTGATGAGAGGAGACGCCAAGGTCCAGCAAAAGCCCCGTGACGGGAAGAAGGTTTGGGATCAGGTTCTGCAAGTTGCTGAATCTTCCCTTATAAACGACCAGTTGCTTCATCTTGATAGCATCAGGCAGCCGTGCTTTCACGGTTTGGACGGCGTCTGCGTCCCGATCAACTGCAACGACTCTCCCTTTGGGCGACAACACAGAGAGAATAGCAGCAACATGTCCGCCGCCTCCTGCGGTCGCATCGACATACGTACCGTTGATGTCCGTTACCAAGTATTTCAGTACAGTTTGTGAGAGAACAGGTGCATGGTAGGCGGTTGCATAAGGAATGGTAGACATCAGCTTCCCATAACCTCCGCCGCAAGCGTTTCATAGTCCGTTTCTTCGGCAGCCAGGTATTCTTCAAATCTTTGGGGATCCCAGACCTCGAGATACTTCTGGCTTCCAAGAATTAAACTTGTTTTTTCTATTCCTGCATACTCAAGCAGCGGTCGTTGCAGGGGGATTCGCCCCTTTGCATCTATAGTTACTTCTTCCGCCCATCTCATGAATTGGCGAATAAATGATCTGTGTTTTTCGCTATAGGGGTTGAGCTTCGAGATCTGGTCTTCAATCTCCAGCCACTCGTCAAGCGGATAGGCAAAGATGCATCGCTCGAATCCACGCGTAATCACCAGGGTGCTATGTGCCTCCGGGCTCATGCACGCACGCATTCTAGAGGGGATTGCGATGCGCCCTTTTCCATCAACTGAATACGTCGCCTGTCCCTTAAATCCAGGCATGGGGACCTCTTGAGTATAGCTACCTGATTAATGATAAGGAAAATTTCCCACAATTTCCCACAATTTCCCACAAAATTAAATTTTGGTTGAAATTACCGTGAAAAAGGCACCAATTACCTTTATTTAGCTGCACGGTTTTCCCGTGTGGTCGAGGGCAATGCTCAGCGGAGTGCAGGGGTCAGGGTTACCCCTCGTGTTCGAGCGCAGCGGCGACGAATGACATAAACAGGGGGTGGGGATTGCCCACGGTAGAACGGTACTCGGGATGGAACTGTACGCCGATGTACCAGGGGTGGGAGGGCAGTTCAGCAATTTCCACGAGTCCACTTTCCGGATTGATTCCAGTGAACCTCAGCCCTTTTTCTTCGAGGTGGTGTTTGATAGAATTATTGACTTCGTATCGGTGGCGGTGTCGTTCACGCACCTGGGTCTTGTTGTAAATGGAGTGCACTTGTGAGCTTTCTGTGATCTCGCAGTTGTATGCACCAAGCCGCATCGTTCCACCCTTGTCGGATACATTCTTCTGACTCGCCATCAGATCAATGACCGGCCAGGGCGAATTCGGGTTAAACTCGGTTGAGTGCGCTTCCTGCAGGTCGCAGACATCCCGTGCAAATGCGATGATGGCACACTGAAGCCCTAGGCAGATTCCAAGGAAAGGGACTTTTTTGATCCGGGCGTAACGGGCTGTTGCGATTTTTCCCTCAATCCCACGTGAGCCAAAACCAGGTGCTACCAAGATTCCCTTTGCATCCTGAAGCATTGCTTCACAGTTGTGTTCATCGATCTCCTCACTTTCAACAAAGCTTACATCCACGTGAACAGACAGCTTTGCACCAGCCAGAATAAACGATTCGGTGATGGATTTGTAGGCATCCTGATGGGCTACATATTTTCCGACCAATGCGATGCGCACTTCTTTGTCCGGTGCATGCAACCGTTGAACAAAGCGCGTCCACTCCGCCAGTTCGGGTTCATTGGTGATGGGTTTTTGTGTCTGCGGGTCTGTCAGTCCCAGTCGTTCAAGAACCAGTTTCTCAACTCCCTGCCGGGCTAGTTGAAGGGGGACTTCGTAGATGGAGCGGGCATCAGCTGCCTCAATCACTCCACGGGTTTCCACGTTACAGAAGCGGGCAATTTTTTCGCGCAACTCTTTGTCCAGCGGGCGCTCCGAGCGGCAGACCAGGAGGTCGGGCTGCAGGCCGTAAGAGAGCAGTGTTTTTACCGAATGCTGGGTGGGCTTGGTTTTCAGTTCGCCTGCAGCTGCAAGGTAGGGTACCAGCGTCAGATGTGCCACCTGTGCATTGATGGATCCCATTTCGTAGCGCAACTGCCGAATCGCTTCGAGGTAGGGCAGGCTTTCAATATCCCCAACTGTACCGCCAATCTCTGAGATGATGACATCCAGTTCTTCGCTCTCCGCAAGGCGCACGATCCATGCTTTGATTTCATCAATGATGTGAGGGACAACCTGAACGGTTTTTCCGAGATATTCACCGGCGCGCTCTTTTCCGATCACTTCACTGTAGACGCGGCCGGTGGTAACATTATTTGCCTGGCTGGTTTCGTGTCCGAGAAATCGTTCGTAATGCCCGAGATCCAGATCCGTCTCCGCTCCGTCA
>JAPPBZ010000209.1 GCA_026702635.1 Bacteroidota bacterium | reverse complement strand
GTTCATTGCACTTGACCCGGCAGTGAGTGAGATGTTCGAAGACGGAGCATACGTATTCTGGAAAAGCGATCCCGGTAGAAAGCATTCCAGCCAATACATGGTACGTTTGTGGGAAGATTGGGTACGCCAATACCCCATTATCTCAATTGAGGATGGACTTGATGAAAATGACTGGCAAGGATGGACCCTGCTTACGGAAGCCATTGGAGATCGGGTGCAGCTCGTGGGAGATGACTTGTTTGTGACCAACACAAAACGCCTCCAACGTGGCATCGAGGAAAATGCCGCAAACTCAATCCTGATTAAGCTGAATCAGATCGGTACACTCACCGAAACTCTGAACGCAATCGAAATGGCCCATAAAGCCCATTTTTCTGCTGTCATTAGCCACCGGTCGGGGGAGACGGAGGATACCACCATTGCCGACCTTGCAGTCGCCACCAACAGCGGTCAGATCAAGACTGGGTCCGCTAGCCGAAGTGATCGACTAGCAAAGTACAATCAATTACTTCGCATTGAACAAGATCTCGGCAACTCTGCCCTTTTTCCTGGTAAAAAGGGGATTCGATGCCGATAAAAGCAGGTTCATGATGGCCAAGACAAAACAACCGGCCTCAAAACGCAGACGGCTCTCGCCCCTGGTCCTGATTGGCTCTGCAATTGCAGTATGGCTACTGCTGCAATTCGTCTGGTTTGACAGCTATAGCTGGATGCGCTATCGGGATTGGCAGAAGGAACATGAGGAACTTCTCGAAGAAAATGCCCGGCTACAGGCTGAAATTTTAGAGCTTCGGGCCTTACTTGAGGCTCCACCGAGTGATGAAGTCATTGAGAAAATCGCACGCGAGCAGTACGGTATGCGGCGCGAAGAAGAAACTGTTTATCGAGTAGAGAAATAATGCAAGCAATTGGCATTGACCTGGGCGGTACCTACATCAAGGCAGCACTAGTCCATAAAGCATTCGGTCTTGTGAAGACCAACTCCGTTGAGACGGGTGCCGACATGGGCAAAGACCATGTACTGTCACAAATCACAGCAGCTGTAAAACCATTGATGCGACGCAGAGGGGGCATCGCCGGTGTTGGTATCGGAGCCCCGGGCTCCATTGATCTCGACAGAAAAACCCTGATTCATCCTCCGAATATGCCAGGATGGGGGGTGGTTGACCTGCGCCAGGCCTTGAAAAAACGTTTAGGCCGGCGTCTCAATGTCTTTGTTGAGAACGATGCCAATGCAGCTGCACTTGGATCTGGACGCTATGGAGCAGCACGGAATCATGACCACTATATCATGGTCACACTCGGTACGGGGGTCGGCGGAGCAATCGTATTTAATAAGCGGATTTTTCGTGGAGAGACCGGGGCAGCAGGTGAGATTGGACACGTATCTATTGATTACAATGGACCACCCGACATGACCGGTGTGAACGGAGCTGTTGAAGCCTACCTTGGTCAGCGATTCCTGACAGCACATGCACGGGAGCAACTTGAACGATGTCCAGATAGTATGCTGCATATAGCTCCAGGCTTGGAAAACCTTACCCCAGCTACCATTACAGAAGCAGCACTGAATAACGACTCCGGGGCCATTGCGGTCCTTGAATGGGCAGGCCAAAAGCTGGGTTGCGCTCTAGGAGGCATTGTGAATTTACTGGACATACGTACCATTGTAATTGGTGGTGGGGTTTCGAAAGCCGGCGATTTGCTGCTGAAGCCAGCTCGGGATGTTATCCTGTCCTACATTAAGCCCGGTATGCATGAAGATGTAACCGTAATCCAGGAAACGCTCGGAAATGAGGCTGGTATGCTGGGGGCAGCCTGCCTTGTGTTCGACCAACTTGATGACGAGAAACAGAAATGATCATTTCTCCTCAGCCTGGCTAATCCAGACTGTCACGGTTTGCCTACTCACAGCGTTGCCTCACATTGCAGAGGCGCAGGAGGGGGAGCCGCTTGACGCTCCAATAAAATTCAGTGCCCGGGATTCTTTAGTCCTTCATTTTGACTCGGAGTCCGGAGACCGTGGCACCTTAACCGGCAATGCCAGTGTTTCTTACGAAGCAGTCACACTAAGTGCCTACTTTGTTGATCTGCTCCTGGAGCAAGATGAGCTCGCGGCTTACGGGCTTGCTACCGACTCAGGACTAGTAGGTGCTCCCATTTTTTCTGAAGGGAGTGAGACCTTAACCGGCTCTCAACTGGCCTACAATATCGGAACCGGCCGCGGACGAGTCACCGCAGCCAGAACCCAGTTTGAAGAAGGCTTTATTCAAGCAGGCATTGCAAAGGTCCGAGAGGACAGTACCATCTTCATTCAGGACGGACTCTATACCACCTGTAATTGTGCTCCAGATGAGACTCCCTCCTATTCACTCAGAGCCCGCAGAATGAAGATCGTTGATCAAAAATGGGTCTACACGGGGCCAATTCAACTCTATATCTTCAATATTCCGATGCCACTTTGGCTGCCCTTTGGGTTTCTACCATATCAGGAAGGGCGTAGAAGCGGGCTCCTGGCACCGGAGTACGGAGAAGACGAGCGGGGATTCTTCCTGCGAAACTGGGGCTGGTATTTTGCGCTCAGTGATAAAATGGATGCGCAAATCCGACTCGGCCTCTGGACAAAAGGAAGTTGGCAGGTCAATCCATCGTTTCGATATAATCGGCGGGATGCATTCAGTGGAAACTTGAACGTAGATTATCTTCAGGAACGGAGCGGGGAGCGTGATGACCCGGACCTGGTTAAGCGGAGAAGTCTAAGCTTCCGCTGGAACCACAACCAAACTTTTTCTCCAAAATCACGCCTCAGTGCGAATGTGAACCTGACATCCAGCACCTATCTGCGCACCGTTTCCAATCAATACAGTGATAACGTACGTCAGTCAATCGGCTCTTCAATCCAATTCAACCGTACGTTCAGAGGAGGACGGTCCATCTCTCTGAGTATGCGACAACGGCAAGTTGTATCCACTGGAAGCGTTGATCTGACGTTCCCCCAGCTATCTTTTTCACAAAGCACAAAATCCCCCTTCAAACGTGAGACGAGTGGGCGAAATCAACGCTGGTATGAGAGGCTGCAGTACAGCATTACCTCACGTATGAATAACCAATATGAGTTTCGTCCCCTTTCCGATGAGGAGTTGATTGCAAACGGAGACACTCTAGCCAATGGACAGCCAGTGGATTATCCCTGGTATGAGGCACTGTTCAGTGAAGAAAAATACCAAGCGGCCACCGGTAAAACGGATGGGCGAATTCGCTTTACTGCCCAACACCGTATCCCGATTGCCGCTCCATTTGCGATAAGGCGGATTCCACTGTTAGGGTCGGTACGCCTGAATCTCGCTCCAAACGCAAACTATACGGAAGAGTGGTTCGTCTCCTCCGAGCGACGACAATTGAATGCGGACGGCTCTACCGAAACCACCGACGAACAGGGGTTCCTTGCGCTGCGGCAGTTTAATGCCGGCGTGTCTGCCAATACAACCATTTATGGGCTCTTTCCCGTCAAACTTGGGACCTATGAGGGGTTAAGGCACACTCTGAGGCCTCGCCTTGGATTCTCGTATCGGCCGGACTTCGGCAGTGATGCCTGGGGATATACTCGCCCCCTGCTTGACGAAACCGGGCAGCCTGTTGCCGACACACTCGCAACAGGAGTCGTGCCGCGCCGCTATTCCATCGTACCCGGCGTGCAGGCTGGGCTTCAAAAAGCACTTAGTTTCGGAATTGATAATACATTCGAAACCAAACAGATCCAGATCGACTCCACGGGATCTGATCAGACGCGTGTACTCAAATTATTTACCGTGAACCTGTCCAGCAGCTATAACCTTGCAGCGGATTCCCTCCGGATGGCCCCGATACGAATCAGTGCACGAACCAATATCCTCGGAAAATTCAACATTAACTTCAGTTCGACCTTCTCGCCTTACAAACTCAGCACGGATGGTCGTAGAATCATCAATGACTACGTATTCTCCGTCCGGGATCTTGCAATTGCCCGGTTAACACAGCTGAGTGTACGTGGCAGTATGCAACTTCGTGGGAATGTGCGTACCCGTGCTGACAATAATACTTCTACCCCCGCACCAACGATGCCGCAATTTGGGACCTCTCCCCCTCCTTTCACAGGGGGAACAAACAATCCGTTTTCATCGACCGGAATGACAGGCGGAATGCAGAGTTGGTCGTTAAATTTGAGTTTTGTCTATCAGATTTCCCGCCCGCAGCTGGTGCTTCGCCGCTCGGCGACCATTAACACCGGATTTAATTTCACTTTAACCCCCACTTGGCGTGTGCAGGGACAAACCGGATATGATTTTGAGCGGAAACAACTTGTGACCACAACGCTCAATCTGGCAAAGGAATTTGAGTGTTGGAATATGTCGTTCCGATGGATTCCGTTCGGAGCTTTTCAATCCTGGGGATTCAACCTGCACGTAAAGAGCGGGCGTCTGGCTGAATTTCTTCGCTTCCAGCAGCCGCGTGCAGATCGTAATCGAGGATTCCGAGGGGGAATCTGATTTGTCTGAGGATCCAGACTCTAACGGGGATCCACGACCCAGGCATCTTCAACCGCTTTCAACCCCTCGTGCTTATGAAAACGCCCCAGTGTGCTGCGAAGAACCAACTCAGTCCCCTCGCAACGATCCTGGACATGTCGCATCAGGCGTTTTCCAATCCCCAATCCCTGCACATCGGGCTCTACCGCCAAATCACACAGGTAGCTGTACATGACCCCGTCCGTGAGAACGCGTGCAATCCCTACAAGACGCCCCGCCTTCCATGCAGTAACCACAAGGGAGGCATTTTCAAACATCGTCCACAAGCGCTGTGGATCTGAAACCGGCCGACGTAACGGTGCCCGCCGATAAAGAATACGGATCAATTGCGGCGAAAGTCCTTCCAGACCTTCTCTGAGCTCAAGAGCATCCAATGTTTGTGCCTGGTCCATCTGATCCCTCAGGCGGCAAGCGCCTTGCCTACTTTCTCTGCAGCCTGCTCAAATAATACGGCCGATTCGAGTGCAATACCACTCTCCTGCAGCACTGCCTGTCCCTGTAACGCGTTCGTGCCCTGTAACCGCACAATCAGCGGAACCTCAATGCCAACATTTTTTGCCGCCTCAACCACACCTCGTGCGACCCGATCACAGCGTACAATCCCCCCAAAGATATTCACGAGAACCGCTTTTACATTCGGATCCTTCAAGATAATTCGAAATCCTGCCTCAACAGTCTCTGCACTTGCGGTTCCTCCTACATCCAAAAAATTGGCTGGATTGCCGCCAGCCAGTTTAATGATATCCATCGTGGCCATGGCCAGCCCCGCTCCATTGACCATGCACCCCACATTCCCGTCAAGCTTCACATAATTCAGGTTTGAGGCATGGGCCTCCACCTCCAAAGGATCTTCCTCATGCAAATCTCTGAGCTCTGCCAGGTCTTTGTGTCGATACAGAGCGTTATCGTCAAGGTTGAGCTTGGCATCAATTGCAACAACCTCTCCTTCTTCGGTGAGCACGAGTGGATTGATTTCCGCCAATGATGCATCAACGCCCATGTAGGCTTTAAAGAGTGCTATGATGAAACTGGCTGCCTGACGTGCTGTTTTTCCCTCAAAACCAAGCCCATATGCCAACTCACGGGCCTGAAATGCCTGCAGTCCATAGGACTGATCTGCCCAGACCTTGAGAATCTTCTCCGGTGTGTCGGCAGCCACTTTTTCTATTTCGACACCACCTTCGGTCGACGCCATGATGACATGTTGACTACGTGCACGATCAAGGGTGACCCCGATATAGTATTCCTTTGCGATATTCACTGCAGGGGCGATGAGAACTTTGCGGACCAGTTGTCCTTCGGGCCCTGTCTGGTGCGTAACCAAATTCATCCCGAGAATTTTCCCTGCAACCTCTTCAACTGCGTCCAACCCCTGTGCCAGCTTCACCCCTCCCCCCTTGCCTCGTCCACCTGCATGAATTTGGGCCTTGATTACAAACAGATCGCCATGAACCGGTAACATATCTTTCGCTACAGATACCGCTTCATCGACCGTTGAAGCAACCTCTCCCGGCTGCATGGCGACACCATACTTTTCGAGAATTTCCTTTCCTTGATATTCGTGGACTTTCATGAATTGTAGAACGATTAACGTGAGGCGGGGTACACAGTTGAGGCCTGATTGTTCAGACTTCCAACCGGTATAATTGCATGGCTTTGACAACGATGGACCGCCATATTATTACACGGACGCTGCTCGCGTACACGTTCCTGATTGTGGTACTGGTCATCTTCTTTATCCTGATCCACTATTTGGAACACATTGACGATTTTCTGGACCGAAATGCGTCCATGCGGAAAATCTATCTGATTTACTATCCCAGTTTTATCCCGGACATTATTCTACGGGTTTCCCCACTGGCCCTGTTTTTAGCTGCCATCTTTACGACAAGCCGACTCGCGCAGTCCTTGCAGGTCATTGCACTGCAGACCAGTGGCGTCGCACTCCAACGTCTGGTCATTCCCTATGTTATTGTGGGCATCTTCGTGAGTGCAGTCATGTTTTTTGCCGGAGGATGGGTCGTACCGCGCACCAACCAGACCGTACTCACCTATGATCAACTCTACATCCACAGCAGAGCACAGCACCTCTATGTGAGTGAAATTCACCGTCGCAACGACCCGACCAGTGTCGTCACGGTCGGATATTTTGACCGCCGCACTGAAACCGCTCATCGTGTTCAATTACAACGGTTTAATCCGGATGGCACGCTCCTCGAACGCGTGGACGGACAGCAGATGGTATGGCAAGACTCGCTCTGGCATTTCACCTATGCCACGATAAGGACTTTTGATTCCGGTTATGAAGAGCGGCGAATTGTTGCGCCGCTTGATACGGCCCTACAGGTACTGCCTAGAGATCTTGCGCGCACGGAAAGGGATATTGAATCAATGACCATTCCGGTCGCTGCTGGTTATGTGGATGCACTAAGACGTAGTGGCTTAGCTGACACTGGCCCTGATATGGTTGGATATTATTCCAAATATGCCTATCCCCTTGCCAACCTGATCGTCATGCTGATTGCGCTGCCGTTGGCATGCAGAAGACGGCGCGGAGGACAGACTGTCCAAATAGGGATCGGCCTACTGGTGGCTTTTGTCTACCTCGCGACCCAGAAACTCACCGAGCCCTTTGGGTATACAGAGGATTTGTCTCCCCTCCTGGCAGTCGTCCTGCCTCATGCCGCGTTTTTGATCGGAGCCCTGGTCGCACTCGTGATGGCACGCAAATAGCTATGCCTCACCTAATACCCCTCCACCAAACTGGACGGAAAGGTCCGGGGTATCGCTGTCTGAAATAGGCCCGTTCGCATCCTCAAATCGGTCAATATTTTCGGCCAACGCACGCAAGAACCGCTTGGCATGCCTTGGAGTGACAATGATCCGACTTTTGACCCGTGCTGCCGGAACACCGGGCATTACACGGATAAAGTCCAAGATAAACTCCTCCCGTGAATGACCAATCATCACCAGATTGGAGTACTCACCCTCCGCCATCTGCTCACTTAACTCAATATTGAGTTTTGAGTCTGTCTCTTCTATTTCTGTATTCTCGTGTTCCATAATGTCGGGGCCTGTGGGTCAGATAAAATTGTTGTCCTTCATCCAGTCGTCATTATACGTCTTACTGATGTATTTCATACCGGAATCAGGTAGTAAAACGACTATTAACGAGTTTTGACTGATTTCATGACGATGTTGTTCAAGCCATAGAAGGGCGCCAGCCAGAGCTAACCCACTCGACTGTCCTGCAAATATACCCTCTTCTTTTGCCAGCCTTCGCGCCATCTGCATTGCATCCCGGTCACTGACTCGCGTATAGTCGTCAAGCAGTTCCATGTGCATATTCCCTGCCAAATACTCCTTACCCGCTCCTTCAATTTGATGCGAATAGATCTCATCGGGGTCAATAACACCCTCGTGGAAGTACGTGAAGTACGAAGAACCGTAACAGTCAACACCAATCACGCGGATATCTGCACTCTTCTCTTTCAAGTATCTGGCACTGCCGGATATGGTACCTCCGGTGCTAGCGGTCGCAAAAAAATGTGTCACCTTCCCTTCCGTCTGCTGCCAGATTTCGGGGCCGGTCGTCCCATAATGTGCCTTCACATTTGCCTCGTTGAAGTATTGATTGAGGTAAATGGCTCCAGGTGTCTCTTCGGCAATTTTTTCTGCCATACTGTAGTATGAGCGTGGATCTTCCGGCGTGACATCCGTCGGACATAATACCAGCTCCGCTCCATAGGCTGTAAGAAGATCTCGCTTCTCCTCGCTGACCTTTTCCGTCGCGGTAAAAATGCAGCGGTAGCCTTTTAGTCTTGCAGCCTGCACGATACCGGTACCGGTGTTCCCACTTGTAGCCTCAACGATAATACCGCCTGGCTTGAGTTGGCCGGACTCTTCTGCCGCCTGCACCATCGCATGACCAATGCGATCCTTCACCGAACCACCTGGATTGAACAACTCTAATTTAACTAGAACCGTACATGGCACATCTTTTGTCACCCGATTCAATTGTACGAGCGGTGTATTCCCGATGGTGTCAATGATGTTTTGATGCCACATTTCTTTTCGCCAGTTGAACCATGTTCAACGAGATCACAACCCAAATGATTACCACCCGGCAAACTTTTTCATGGACACTTTGTCACCCATTCATGGATTGGCCTAATTTTTGACATTCCACCGATTATCCTATATTATTTTTACTCTTCATGAATACTTGGGCTCAAGTGCTATCCTCAGAAGAATCACCTGAACAGATCATTCTCCCCTCTTCTGCTATTGAAGAGGACGAGGACATCGTGGTCGTGCCTGAAGAATTACCTATTCTCGCCCTGCGGAACACGGTTCTATTCCCCGAAGTCATGTTACCGATTACGGTGGGACGTGAGGCGTCCATCAAACTGGTACGCCAGGTTGCAAAGGAAAATAACTTGGTGGGCGTGATCTCCCAGCGCGAACGGAAAATGGATGAACCGGAACCCAGTGATCTGTACGAGGTGGGGACCGTGGCAAAAATATTGAAATTGCTGAAGATGCCCGATGGCTCAAAGAGCATCATCATTCAGGGCAAGAAGCGATTCAAGGTAGACGAGTTCACGCAATCCAAACCCTATTTCAAAGCACGTATTGAGGTGCTGGACGAAGAAGGGGGAATTGATAATGATGTGGAGGAGCGGGCCCTCATGCATTCGATCAAGGAGTCAGCCTGTGAGATGGTAAACCTCTCACCAAATCTTCCTAATGAGGCCATTGAGGCCATCGAAAATATTGACTCTTTCCCCTTCCTGATCCATTTCATTGCCTCCAATCTGCAGATTGATGTTCAGGAAAAACAACTACTGCTGGAAACAGTGTCCCTGGGAGAGAGAGGACGGCTTCTGATTGAGCATCTGAGTAAAGAAATTCAGATCCTGCAACTCTCCGATGAACTTCGTTCTCGAATGAAGAGTGATGTGAATCAGCAGCAGCGAGAGTTCTTCCTCAGACAGCAGATGAAAATCATTCAGAATGAGCTGGGGGAAGGGAATGAATCCAATGAACATGATGCATTGCGGGAACGGGCCGAAGAAAAACAGCTCCCCGAGCACGTTACGAAGACCTTTGACAAGGAGATGAAAAAGCTTGAGCGCACCAATCCATCCTTGCCAGACTATGCGGTCACGCGCAACTACATTGATTGGATTCTAGATCTCCCGTGGGTGGAGTTCACAGAAGATCAACTGAATATTGAGCATGCAGAGAAGATTTTGGACGAGGATCACCACGGACTCGAGAAGGTCAAAAAACGAATCATTGAGTACTTAGCGGTTCTCAAGCTCAAAGGAGATATGAAGGCTCCTATTCTATGCTTCTATGGCCCTCCCGGAGTTGGAAAGACAAGCTTGGGCAAGAGTATCGCTCGTGCACTGGATCGCGAATTTGTTCGAATGAGCCTTGGTGGGGTGCATGATGAAGCGGAGATCCGCGGACATCGTCGGACCTATATTGGCGCTCTTCCCGGCCGCATTCTGCAGGGACTCAAGAAAGCGGGTTCTGTGAACCCGGTCTTCATGTTGGACGAGATTGATAAGGTCGGAGATCGCCACCGGGGAGATCCATCCAGTGCGCTTCTTGAAGTTCTTGACCCAGAGCAGAATAATGCGTTCAATGATCATTATCTGGAGCTGGATTATGATCTCTCCAAGGTGCTCTTTATTGCGACGGCAAATTCTCTTCAGACCATCCCGGCTGCACTAAGGGATCGTATGGAAGTCATCAATATATCCGGGTACACGCAGGAAGAAAAACTGGCAATTGCCCAAGGCTACCTGATTCCCCGTCAAGTTGAACGCAATGGCCTGAACGAAACGCAATTCACTATTGATGATGCTGCAGTATACTCTATCATTGATGGATATACGCGAGAATCCGGCGTACGCAACCTTGAGCGCACGATTGGTAGCGTCGCCCGCGGCGTTGCCAAAAAAGTGGCTACAAAGGAAGTAAAGTCTCTGAATATTGAGAAAGATGATATTGAAGAGTACCTTGGGGCTCGTAAATTCTTCAATGAAATCGCCGAACGGACAGAGGTCCCCGGTGTTGCTACTGGTCTTGCCTGGACTCCAACCGGAGGTGAAATCCTGTTCGTAGAAGCGTCTATCTCCCGAGGCACTGGTAAACTTACCTTGACGGGCAGCCTGGGTGACATCATGCAGGAATCTGCCAAAGCCGCCCTCAGCTACGTCAAGGCGCGTGCAGAAGAACTGGAAATCCCGCAGAGTGCCTTCAAGTACTACGATGTGCACGTGCATGTGCCTGCGGGCGCTGTATCGAAAGACGGGCCAAGCGCAGGGGTTGCACTACTGTCCGCACTCGTATCCATCTACTCACAACGGAAAGTGAATCACGATCTCGCCATGACAGGCGAAATCACACTTCGCGGTCTTGTGCTACCCGTTGGTGGGATCAAAGAGAAGGTTCTGGCGGCAAAACGGGCAGGCATTAAGCACGTACTGCTTCCTGACAAGAATGAGAACGACATCAAAGATATCAAATCGAATCTATTGGAGGGACTTGATATCAGCTATGTGCGCCGCATGAGCCAGGTGCTTGACGTTACCCTGAGCGATACGCAAATCCAGGATCCTTCAGAGATATTCTCAACGCCATCCCCTAGTAACGGGATGGCACAGGAACCAACTGCACCTTAAGAAGCAGGTTCGTCAGTGGGGGAATCTTCTTCCTCTTCGCTGGCTGCCGCTGGGGTACTGAATAGTTCCGTACACTCCTCGGCCACAACATCCACCAGAGTGGATACCGCCTCTACGGCAGTATTCATTGCCTGAGTGACCAGAAATGTCGCTTTCTGATCAAGTTCCAGCTCACTGAACGCCTCTTTTGCCTCTGCGAATTGATTGCGGTCTGTGTCTTGTGCCGTATCCATTTCGAGTGATCGGGGTAAATTAGCCTATTCCCTCGTACGACCGTGTTGACATGCATGTTGCAACCATTACATCTTGACGCGATGCCTACCGGTACAATTATTCGATCCACGGGAAGCTGGGTGGATGTTCTGGTTGATTCCAGCGTCATCCCTTCACGTATTCGTGGTCGAATGCGGCTGATGCACGGAGATGAGACGCAGCCCGTCGCGGTAGGAGATCACGTTAGTATTCAGGCGCAAGAGGATGGAACGGGACTCATCACTGAAATAGATGAGCGTCATAACTGTCTGTATCGACGCGCGGCGGGCCGCAAGGTTGGCAAACGTCAGATCCTTATCGCCAATGTTGACTACATCTGGATTGTGCAGGCTGCAGAGCAGCCTCCATTGAATCCCGGGCTGATTGATCGTTTACTGGTTGCCTGTGAAGCACAGGATATTCCGGTAGGTCTGATCATCAATAAAATAGACCTAGCCTCCTCACAGCTTTTGTCGACCGTAAAGGAGCTCCGTAAACGCTACATGCAACTGGGATACCAGGCGATAATCACCAGCGTGAAAAAACGGAAAAAACTGAACCTGCTGCGCAGTCAGGTTTCGGGTAAAATCAGTGTATTATTGGGGCCTTCGGGAGTTGGAAAATCATCCCTCTTGAATTCGATTGATCCAGGGATCAATGTTCCCGTGGACTCTGTCAGTCAGAAAACGAATAAAGGTCGCCATACCACCGCGCATACTGCATTGTACCCCCTATCTGGCGGTGGAAGTGTTGCAGATACACCAGGTATACGTGAATTTGGTTTACTGGATATTGAGCCTTGGGAGTTGGCACATTATTTTCCTGACCTGAGGCCCCACCTTGACAAGTGCCATTATTCCGCTTGCACACATGACCATGAGCCGAACTGCGGAGTGAAGGATGCACACGGGAGGCAGAAAATCAGCGATGCACGCTACGACAGTTATCTGAATATCCTGCACTCGCTTCATTTAGGGGAAGCGGACATCGGCCGATGATGCTGCGATGGTTGCTGCTTTTGGACTTGGTTCTATTTGCAAATTTCCGCCCGAGTAACCATAATGGGCATGTAGTGCTCGGTGCCCTGGATGCTCCACTGGCTTGTGGACGAGGAATTATATGTCGTCTCTCATGTATCGTCTGGTGAAGTACTGCGTTAAAGCCGTATCTTTCGCAACCAGCAAACAATCATTTTCGCTTTGGGCATGTCTGTATATGATGCTGTTCCTGCACCATATCGCTTTTCCGCATCTCTGCGTAACGGCCCACTCCCCGATGATTTTGTTGATTATCTGATCAACCTGCGTCGACATCTGCACCGTAACCCGGAAGTTGGCTATCAGGAATTCGCTACCAGCCACCTGATACGGAGTCATTTGGAAAATCTTGGGCTTACCGTTTCCGGGCCTCATGCCAAGACAGGATTATTCGTAGATATTGATGGCCCGCATCCTGGGCCTCATATCGGCTTTCGGTGCGACATTGATGCACTGAAGCTACAGGATGCGAAAAAAACTGACTATGCTTCAAGGAATGCGGGGGCTGCGCATGCCTGCGGGCATGATGCTCACACCGCCATTGGTATCGGGCTTGCTCTTAATCTTCACCGACTCCGTTCCCAGTTAAATGGCCGGGTTCGCATCTTTTTTCAGCCGAATGAGGAGGGAAACCCGAGTGGTTCTGTCCCCATGATCAAGGCAGGTGTATGTGACCCGCTGGAAGCACTTTATTGCGTGCATGTAGATCCGACACTGGACATTGGACAGTTTGGGATCCCCGAAGGACAGGTCACCGCTTCTTCCGAGCGCATTCGGGTTGAAGTCCATACGCGAAGTACCGGGCACTCGGCCCGACCTCACAAAGTCAAGGATACCATCTGGATTGCAAGCCAGCTCCTGTCCCAGTACTATCAGTATATCGGACGCATCACCGACTCACGCAATCCATCTGTATTTACGGTATGTATGATTGGAGGTGGGATGGCCCACAATGTCATTCCAACTGAAGCATGGTTTGAGGGAGCACTTCGATGCCTCCATGATCCAGATCGCATTTTTTTACTGGACTATATGAGGCGCACTGCCGAAAATTTTGCAGAGACGCATGGCGTTGACATAAAATTCATTCGCGTAGAAGGACTCCCCGCAGTGATCAACAACCCTGCCATGGGCAAAAATGTGCGCGCCTGTATTCAGGAATTGCTTGACGAAAGTGCGGCTCTCGGCATCTGCGTACCCAGTATGGGGGCAGAAGATTTTGCAAATTACCTGAAACATGTGCCAGGAATGTTGATCCGGGTTGGGACACGTAGCAGCAAATCAACCAGCTATCCTCTGCATGATGCTCATTTCGACATTGATGAGCAGGTACTGGTCGATTCCGTAGAACTGCTGACTCGTGTCATGATCCGTCACCTCGACCAAAAAATTGCTCCCTGAGACGGAACAGCCTCGCACAGCCTGGGTATAGGTAGTGTCGCGCATCAAAATAACTCAACCATGGACGCACCCGCATCTCCGGTGACCCTAAGTCCGCGTGCTTCCGAGGAGGTACGCAGGATATTGACGGACAAGACGATCCCCGAGGGATACGGACTCCGGGTTGGGGTTCGTGGTGGTGGATGTAGTGGAATGAGCTACATCCTGGGATTCGACAAACTGCGCGAACATGACCTGACCTTCAATGCTGAT
>JAPPBZ010000015.1 GCA_026702635.1 Bacteroidota bacterium | reverse complement strand
CGTGTACTAGAGCTGGGCTATGAAGATGGCAGGCTGCAGACCGCTGCAATCGAAAAATTTATAACGAAATCAATAGATGACTAGACGAAGGACTTTCAGAGTGGCCGGGTTGATTCTAATTGGATGCATGATGTGCTCGCCAGAGGTTTTTGCGCAGATTCTTCGGGGCCGCGTCAGCGATGCAGTCACCAATGAGCCGCTACCTGCAGCGACCGTACAGATTGCGGGTACCTATCGGGGGACGATAACGAATAACGACGGGATGTATGAAATTGCAGTGGACGACTTGCCGGTTGATATTGTGGTGCGGTACATCGGATTTCGGACTGACACGCTGACTGCACACACGCTGACTCCACTGGAATTTCGACTGGAGCCAGTAGCTCTGGAGATGGAGCAGTTGGTTGTGACCGAAGATGATCCGGCCATATGGATCATGCGTCAGGTCATTGAGCGAAAGCAAATTTGGCGAAAGCAACTCAATACATTTGAGGCGCAGGCGTATAGTCGCTACACCTTTTCCAATGATTCAGGGATTGTTGCGATTGTTGAGTCTGCAGCCACCACCTGGTGGGATCAGGATCGTGGACTTCGCGAGGAGGTCACCGGGTCACGCAGCACAGGAAATGTGCCCTTGGGGGATGGGGAGGCACTCCCCGCCGCGTCAATCATGGTGAATCTGTATGACGATGATGTTCGGATCAGCGGTCACACACTCATTGGCGTGACCCACCCAGATGCATTAGACAGATATGTGTTTACACTGGAGGGGATGCGCAGAGTGGATGATGTGCTTGTCTATGATATTGCGGTTGAGCCGAAGCAGAATCTTACCAGTGCATTTGTGGGCAGTGTGTCCGTGATTGATGGGGACTTTGCTCTCATAGAAGCGAGGCTGCGCCCGGGGCCGGCGTTCTTGTTTCCTTTCCCAATCCAGAAATATGAGGTCACTTACTTGCAGCAGTTTTCTGACTACGATGGGGAGATTTGGCTACCAATGGATTTGCGCTCAAACATAATTGTGGAACTCGTCTCCATGGAACCATTGCTGAGTTTTCCACCCTTTATAATAGATATGGTATCTCGATTTACCGATTATCAATTGAATGTGGAACTGGCGGACAGCCTATTTGAGGGGAGCTATCTACAGGTTGACTCCTCGGCAGTCTCATCTGGTGAATCATTTCAACGTGAGGGGGCAATCGTTCCTCTGACACCAAAAGAAACAGTAGCATATGCATCTATAGACAGTACCCATTCCCTTGGAGAAGCATATGGACCGAGAGGCTCCTTGTGGGACAGAGCAGAAAGGCTTGCAGAAATGGAAGAGAGACGCTCATCCGCGAGGGGAGTCTTTTCTTTTGTTACAGATCTTGGTTTTATGCCTCAGGCCTGGTACAACCGGGTAGATGCTCTACACCTAGGACTTGGATATAAAAAAGGGTTCGGAGAGATACTTGAGGTTCAGGCTCAGGGAGGCTTCAACACGGGACAGGAAGGGGATGCAAGGTATTCGTATCAAGGATCCATTCGTTTGGACAAAGACTGGTTTATTGATATAGGTTATCGTGCAGAGAACGTGCCCACCTACTCATCCAATAGCAAGTCGCGGCTGTCTAATAGTGGTTTGATGTTACTGGGACAGGAAGACTATTTTGATTATTATCGGCGGGAAGGGATTTCTTTCACGGGAGGATATAGAATAAAGAGGTGGCGTTCAGCCACCATTACTGGCACGTATCTCCACGAAAAACATTCAGGACTAACTGGCAATGTGAGCTACGATTTATTGGGCAAGAGTACGTTGCAACGTCCGAATGGAGCAATTCAAGAGGGTGACCTGCGAACATTTACGGCTACGCTTCGCATCGGTCGCGATATACCTATAAAAATCGGCCCGTCAAGACACTTTGAATCCAGTATTGAAATCTCAATGCCTTGGTCGGACATTTCTTTCCGTCGATATTATTTAAAGGCGGGCGGGCGGATCACCACCTTCCTGCAGAGACGGCTTTTGCCGGCGACACTTGATTACGGGATTTCTGTGGGCTTGTCTTCCGACGGAGGTCGGACATTACCGCCGCAGCGTACATTCGTTGTTGAGGGAGGAACCACAGTTTATCATTGGGGTGGCTCGTTGTACACACTTCAGGGATTACCCTATCAGGGAAACGCGATCGTCTTTGGGCACTGGGAGCATAATTTCCGCACACTTTTTTTCGAAATACTTGGCCTAGAGTGGATGACAAACAAAGGTTACAACGTGTTGGTTTTTGGTGGGCATGCTTTCGTTCGAGAGGCAAGACCATGGGGCAATAAATGGATTGATCATAATGAATTAGGGGTTTCATTGAGTGGCATATTTGGCGTCATGCGTTTGGACCTAGCGTATCGGATCGGAGAGAATCAATTCTATCCTGCGATTAGTGTGGCGCGTATTTTTTGATCCACGGGGAATGGATGAAGCTACCCTGCTCAGAGTGCAGTATTGTATCATTCAGGAGGCGTCGTATCCGTTTGTGGTTTTTGATCTCGCTGGGTCTTGCAGGTACCCAGATGTACTCACCGCAGGCGACGGGGCAGGTGCTGATTACCGGCTCCGTAAAGGATTCAGTTACCCAGTTGCCGCTCACTTCTGCACACGTGATTTTGGATGGGAGTAATCTGGGCACAATTACCAATCGGGAAGGTGATTTTGAAATCACACTTCCGAGTCTCCCAGCTACACTCATTTTTCGACACATTGGCTATCATCCGGCGCGGGTCGAATTGACGCCGAATGACACGCGGGTCATCCACATGAGTCTTGAGCCGGCGGCGATCGAGTTACCGGAGCTACTGATCACGGGAGATCATCTGGCTTCAGGGATTATGCAGGAGGTCATTCGCCGCAAAGCTGCGCGCAGAGTTCATCTGGAGTCTCACAACGCAAGAGTATATACCAGAATCACACTTCAGAATCGGGACAGAATTGTTCTGATCAATGAAGCGGTGTTCGACCGATATTTTGCCAAGGGCAGTGGAATCAGGGATGTTATCCGGTCCATGCGTACAACCTCTGACTTTCACGAGCAATTGGGTCTGACGCTGGCACCTCAGGATTTTTCTTCTGATCATGTGCAAATCAATGGGCTGTCATTTTTTGGACCGACACACCCGGATGCATTGGAGCACTATACGTTCACGTTTGCGGGGCGCCGCGTGTGGGATGGTCAGCAGTTATACGACATCTATATTGCTCCAAAAAGTAATCAGGAAGCCACGTTGATCGGTCGGATTTCTGTGCTAGACGGTGTGTACGCGCTTGTAGAAGCGGATTTAAAGCCTGCCCCTCATGTGGTCTTTTCTCCTGATACACGAGATTGGAGCGTCATGTACCGCCAGAACTTTGCCCAGGTGGATTCATTCTGGCTCCCGACCGATCTTCAGTTACAGGGTTGGGTTCATGTAGAGCCGAATGGTGAGCGGGTCAGTCCAGCCGTAGTGGAACAGGCCGTCAGGTTCATGGGCTATCAAGCCAACGAGCCTGTACCGAGTGCTCCGTTTACTGTTGAGGAACAATTACAGGTTGATTCAACTTCGGTTCTGCGGGATGGCTTGTTTCTAATGGGACTGGATATGGTCGCCTTGACCGCGCGAGAATTAGAAGCTCTAGAAGATCTTCGGTGGGAGAAGCCGCTTGCACTTCGCGAGGCATTTCCACCAACCACTTCGGCTCTCGCTTCAGCAGTTGAATTGTACGATTTTCAAATATGGGACCGGCCTCAGTTTTCCTTTCCCGTCGTTGGTGGATTCATTCCCTGGTTTGCATACAACCGTGTTGATGGGACACGCGTAGGAGCGGGTAGAGTCTTTTCGGTTCGAAATAATCGCAAGATTGCCGCACGAATTGGTCAGTCCATCGGATTCGGCCGGACACGTCTAGGTGTCGCATTGAATCGTCAGGAAACTCAGTCTTTGCAGACCTCTGTGGTATATGAGCAAAACACGCGTCCACAAAACGGGATGTTGATCCATACAGAGGCTTTGAATTCATTGTCTTCAAGGCTGTTTGCGCAGGATTATTTTGACTGGTACTGGTCGAAAAGCCTTCGTGCAAGTGCGCGTTATGAGACGAAAGGAATCAGGATGATGCTTTCGGGAGAGTATTCGTTTGTTGATTCCATGCAGACACAGATACGGCGTCCTTGGCCATTGAACAAGGAATTTCCTGAGAATCAGTCGATACGACCGGGTCAACGGTAGTCCCTTGAATTGAGGGTTGCGACTGGTAGCATGTGGAAAAAAAAAAAAAATAAAAAAAAAAAAAGGGTTGAGGCCAGGATTGAATTTGGACACCCGCACGGTAGTCGTGCCGACCTTCGGGCCACACTGCTCGCAGACTATAATTTCTCAACATTCATGCGTCGTCGCCCAACTCCACCAAGGCTTTCTCTGCGAATCTTAGGTGGCGTTACAACGCCGAGTGCTTCCAGAGACCGTTGGCATGTCGCTGAAGGTAGTGTGGGGCTGATTGGGGAGTTGGGTACGCTGCGCTCCATTCGGAATCGGCGACTCATTGGACGTCAAATGATTGGGGCCCATTGGGAGCATGATTTTCGTAGTCTTCTGTTTGAGGCACTTCGTATTCGTCCACTGGTGGAGCATAATGTCAGTATGCGTCTTGGCGGGGCACATGTATACATAAATGGACGATGGATTCACGAACTTACGCTAAGTATTGCACGAGCTCCGGTACGTATCAACTTCACTCGCAGAATTGATCAGCCAGGGATATTTGTGGGTTTTGGTATTGCGGGGCGCAATTAATGTATTATCGGTCAAGTTCCTTATAGATGTGGCTTTTTGGAGACAACCACCTTTTGACGCTCGACAAACCCGCAGGACTGCTTTCCCAGGCGGATAGTACAGGAGACCCAGATGTAGTGACATTGGCAAAGGAGTATATCAAACACAAATACAGTAAGCCCGGGAATGTGTATATCGGATTGGTCCACCGATTGGATCGCCCCACCTCGGGAGCAATGGTGCTTGCAAGGACCTCTAAAGCAGCACGACGTTTATCTCAGGCATTCCGTGAGCGAAGCGTAAAAAAGAAGTATATCGCTCTTGTGGAAGGGGCCCTGACTGGCAGCGGGGTCATGGAAGATTATTTGCGTAAGGAAGCGGATCGGGCCTATGTGGTGCAGGTGAAGGACCAGGGCAAGTATGCGAGCTTACGATGGAATGCGGTAGAGTCCAATGGGAAGGTTACACTGGTATCGATAGAGTTGATTACAGGGCGTGCTCATCAAATTCGATGCCAGTTCAGTGATCGGGGTTTCCCCGTATTAGGAGACATTCGCTATGGTGCACAGCAAGGTTTTGATGGAAAGGACCAGATTGCATTACACTGTCAAAATCTCCGCTTTTTACATCCTGTAAAGAAGACCTTCATGGACATCGAAACTACACTTCCCAGTCCCTGGAGAAAGTTTAGGGAACTATATTCCTGATTGTTGAAGTTCATATTCGTCATTAATAAAATCATCCAATACAGAAAACCATGAGCAAACTTGAGTTGGGAGCATTTTCCATGAGCCTCGCGGTTCGTGACCTTAACGCATCCAGTGAATTCTACCAGAAATTGGGTTTTGAGGTAACACATGACGGCCAAGGTTACTTGATCATGGTGAATGACACCACGGTGATTGGGCTTTTTCAGGGGATGTTCGAGGGGAATATTCTCACCTTTAACCCTGGTTTGTGTGCGAAAAACGACTCTGAGGGAGCATTGCTGGAAGCATGGCGCGTAGAGGAGTTTACAGATATCCGGGCGATTCAAAAGCATCTCAAATCTCTTGATCTGGAGCTTGTATCAGAAGTGGATGAGAAGGAAAATCCGAACGGGCCAGGAAGTCTAATGCTTCAAGACCCCGACGGAAATGTCATTTTGGTAGATCAATTTTTTGACTGCCCCGATACGTCGGTTCAATAGGAGGTTGGTTGCTTCGTACGATTTGAACAAGATTCATCCGTTCCCCAGGAATATTGTACCAATTGAACCTATATGTGAGATGTAAGTAGTATATTTATTCCATATAAAAAATCGCGGAAAATATGCCACGACCCTTGACCGAAAAACAGCAGGCTGTACTGGACTTCATCATAAGATATGATCAAGACGATATGGGATGGCCCAGTTACGAGAATTTTATGGATGAGTTTGGCTATAAATCCTCTAACAGCATCACACAGAATCTAAAGGCTCTCCAGAAGAAGGGTTATTTGATTAATGAAGAAGGCGGTTACCAGCTAAAGCCTGAGCAAAAAGATGCTCGACGCGGGATTCCGATCCTCGGTGAGATCACTGCGGGGACGCTCCAGGAAGCCGTGGAAACGAATCTGGGTTATATCACGATAGAAACTCTTTTTCCCAATCTTGACCGCATTTTTGCGGTACGTGTTCGAGGTGAATCCATGATTGGAGCTGAAATCCACGACGGTGATTATGTACTCCTAGTGGATGATGATATTCCAGATGGTGGTATTGGCGCAGTTCTCTATAATGGTGAAACTTCTCTTAAAAGGATTTTCATGGATCATCAGGGGCTTCGCCTTGAGCCGGCCAATTCCGAATTCGATGATATTCACATCGCGCCCGACATCTTTGAGGAGGTGAAAATTCTGGGACGGTATATTGGACATGTGAATAAAATGGGAGTTCGGAAAGCACCGGAGATGTACCAAGTCTCAACACGGCATTACTCTCCATTCGGGAACGAGGCTTAGACCTATTCTGGTGTGGTAACCAGGCTCTCCTTCAACTTCCTGAGGTACTGTGCCCACCAGTAGCTGGAGTGTCGGAAGTGGTGGTTACGGACCCTCCATCCGGTATGCTCCATACGCAACAACAGTTTGCCGTTGGAGTGAACTAAGCTGAAGCTCAGCCTGGTACCTGTCCAGTCACGGTCTGCCTGTGTGAAGATCCAAGTGATCTGTTTGGGCTCAGTGAGTTCGATGACTTCTGCTGACCAGTGATAATCTGGGTCGAAGTAGAATTCATATGTCCCTCCAATCCGGCGATCTGCTTTGCACCGATCGGTCCACCAGCTATTCAGTCCAGTTTCGGTACTGAAGGCTGCAAAAACTTTCGCCGGTGCAATATCCAACACAACATCGTGGTAGATTCCAAACATAGCCCTGTATAATGCCCGTGTGCTAGTGCTGGGTGGACCGCTCAGACGATCTCAAGTTGTGCTCCCTCTTTTCGGTATCGGTCATACAAGTTTGATTGAGCGTTTCCTGGAGGGAATCTCTAACCAGGCTACTCTCCTGAGGGTTGGGGTATCCAGGTGCCAAACGCAAGTGGTAACCCACTAGGGTCAAGAGTATACAGTAAGCGGCCGACATCCGGCAGATCAAAGGCCGGTGCAAGAACGGTTCCTCCTAATTCGGCGACTTTCGACTGTATGGCATCGACATTATCAACCGTAACAATACAACTCCAGTGTGGTGGAACGTTGGGATCCATGACTTCCATTATTCCGCCGATTTCAGTTCCATTCACAGAAATGATATAGTAAGTGGAGGGTAGTTCTATCTTCTTAATGGACCAGCCAAACAGTTTGCTGTACCAATCGGCCGTTGCCTTTGGTTCGTTGGTATGGAGTTCGAACCACGAAAATGCACCGTGTGTGGTCAATGCTTCCTGATTACTCACAATGGCCTCTTTGTCAGGCTCTCCAGCTTCATTGTATTGAATGACGGATAGGTATGCCCCGTATGGGTCCAGGAATCCTGCAAAGGAGCCAATCATAGGGACCTCCTGCAACGGGACGATCAGGTTCAATTCATTCTCTTCAAGAAGTTTCTCAATATCATGAACTGTGACGTAGTACGTCCAACAGGGTGGGGCATCGGGAGGACAAGCCATTAATCCGGCGACACGCTTTGAGTGGCTGTGAAGCAGCGTATATGTGCCATCGGGCATTGGCATCTCGCTGGTGGTTAACCCCAGAAGCTGTGTATAGTAGTTTAATGCCGAGGGTATGTCAGTAGCTAAGAGTTCCTGCCAGCTGAAAGCACCGTGTGTTTTGAATGGGTTCATCAAGAAAATTATTTAGTTACCAGGGAAGGTCAAGTGTCTGTGTCAGATGCTCCATGTACTTCGCGCCATGACTGTAGGTTTGTGCAAGTTTAACTGGAAAGTCCGGTGTACACACAAACTTTTCGGACAGGGGACATGAAGCTACGAAGTGTTTACATCTCAAGTCCTCAATGAGAGGATGATTTGGGTCAAACCCCTTCGGGGCTCGTTTTAGCTTCTGATGCTCGTATCCTTCGGAGAATACGCTCAAAAAGTCTGGATCTTGGGTGATTCCGGTCCATGTATCCGGGTGTTGGGCAATCTCTTGCCGGATCATGAGTAATTCTTTACTGCCGGGTCCCCAGATGCCAATTGCGGCGAACACTTCGTCAGGAGCCAAGTGAAGATAGAATCCCGGCGCATGCACATCTTTTCCCGCTGCATGCCGAAAGTGCACGCCGGCGGCTTCCTTATAAGGTCGTTTATCTTTTGAGAAGCGGATATCTCGGTAGATACGAAAGAGGGAGCCGCCAACCTTCGGAATGGCCGTAAAGTGGGGGCTGATTGTTTGGAGAGGTCCAGCAAATTCTGTAATGAATCTCAGTAGTGGAGATTTTACATCCTGTTCATAGCGGGCGCGGTTCTCGTTGAACCAGTCCCGATTATTATTGGCACGGAGTTCACGAAAAAAATCAAATAGCGCAGGGGTGATCATATCAGTAGGGGCTTCTTACAATGGGCTACGTGTAGATTAAAAAGCGGTAGAATTTCGTTTCTGATTTCAGTCTGATGCTTAACAAAACTGGCAATGAAGGCTTTCGATAAAACACAAATCGTGGCCAAGATGGAACCACGCGAGGCGAATATAAGCAATGAACGGGAATACGTGGATGCAGAAAGGTTAGTGAATTATATGGCTAACACTGTTCTACATATGTTGTTCCACATATTTTTTAAGATTTTTGAGGGTTTCCACCCATCCTATAGTACAGGCCTCAAAGTAAGCATCAGCTTCAGCGCCCTCTGGGATGCCCGTGTGTGTAAGTTGCAGATGTGCTTCCGAGTTGCGCGCGGTAATTTCATAGGTGATAGACATCAGGCCCTCAAAGTCGGCTGGATCAGATTTTGCATAATACCGGAAGTCCTCAATCAGACTCTTATATGGTGGATCATAGACTCGGTAGATCCCCGAAGAGACGTATTCGGGATCATCTTCATCCTCCCCCCAGGCGGCCGCATACATGCCATTTGTGCGAGGGATAATGATTACCCGATTTGCATTCCACCAACTGCGTAGTGCGCTCGGAGTATGTAGCGCATCAAACAGCTCCTGTGGTGTGCAGGCGAAATTCTCTGAAAAAGAAAGTGTACGCATCTATTCGTTGGTCTGAAACAGTGCAGAACAAAAAAAACACCTGTTAGGTTGCATCATACACTCATGGATACGGCCACCTCTCCACTTACAATCCCTGTAACGGGCATGCACTGTGCCTCGTGCGCTGCTGGGCTAGAGCACCAATTCAGACGACGCCCTGATACGACTCAGGTGCATGTGAACATTGCTACGCATGAAGCACACGTTGAGGGACTATCTCCACAAGTCGCCGTGGCCGTGATTCAAGAAGCAGGATATGATGTCGCTCAATCCAAGTTAGTTCTTCACGCAAAGGAGGAAGGTCTTGGTTTAAGTCAGCAGAGTATTGATGAACGTTGCAGCAGGCTTGGACCGCTGGTACAGGGAGAGTTATCAGGCGAAACATTGACACTATCGTGGATTCCAGGTCTCGTGAAAGCAGAAGATCTGTTGGCTGCATTTCCTGAGTATGCACATACACCGGGCGGCAAATCGAAAACGTCTGCTTTCAAACAGATCCGCTTAGGGATTGCCGTACCTGGTGCCGTGAGCCTAATGGTCTTGACCATGCTTGAGGCAGCATCCCACATAGTATTGATGGCGATTGCGACCCCCGTCGTGTTTTACTGTGGAAGTGAATTCTTCAAACGAGCATGGATTGCATTAAAGCGAGGCACAGCAAACATGTATACGCTCATTGCAATTGGGGTGGCAACGGCATGGATCTATAGTACGGTTATCACTCTTTTCCCGGCGTTATTTGATGCAGCCCCGCCTGTTTATTTTGAAGCTTCGGCAGTCATCGTAGCTCTGGTTCTCGTTGGCCAGTTTCTGGAGTCACGTGCAATGGCACAAACCGGGTCTGCTATTGAAGCACTTCTACGGCTACAGGTGCCAGTTGCCCGTGTACAGCGGGGCACACATTGGGTGGATCTACCTGTTGAGGCAGTGAAGCCGGGTGATCTTGTGATTATTCGGCCTGGAGATCAAGTGCCCGTTGATGGGGAGGTAGTACAGGGATTTGGTGTGGTAGATGAGAGTATGTTGACAGGAGAACCTTTGCCGGTTTCCAAATCAGAAGGCGATATTGTGGTGGCAGGCACGCTGAATGTAGATGGATCTCTGACAGTGCGTGTTACGCAAACTGGTCAAGACACTGTGTTGCAACAAATCGTCCGCCTTACCAGAGAAGCCCAGGGACGCAAAGCACCCATCCAGAAATTGGCAGACCGGGTATCGGGAGTTTTTGTACCGGCTGTCTTAGTGATTGCAGTGGTAACGTTTGCGGCGTGGCTAATTGCGGGGTGGGGCTTAGAACATGCACTTACCACATTTGTCTCTGTACTCATTATTGCCTGTCCGTGTGCTCTGGGGTTGGCCACTCCTGCTGCTGTAGTTGCTGCTACCGGGGCCGGAGCTCGAAGCGGAGTCCTGTTCAAGGGGGGAGATGCTTTAGAGCGAATTAGTCGGATTACACATATTGTTCTGGATAAAACAGGGACGCTCACCACGGGAAAACCAGCGGTTCAGTCCGTTGAAGCGTCCCCAAAGCATTCCGTTCCGGAAATTTTGCAGATGGCCGCCTCGCTGGAGGTACACTCGCAGCACCCTTTAGCAGAGGCTATTGTTGCGAAAGCCAGAGAGGATGGGGTTGAATATGGTTTGGCAGAAGCGGTTGAATCGATTCCTGGACATGGCGTTTCGGGGGTTGTGCAGGGTCGTGAAGTATGTGTTGGCAGCGATGGATTCTTGGTTCAGAGAGGGATCAGCCTGCCTCCAATTGCCTCAACAGAGGCAAGAATTCATGTGGCGGTTGACGGGCAATGGGCAGCGCAGTTTTCGATTACAGATGCACTGCGGAGTACGTCCAAGGATGCAGTTACACAGTTGCGTCATCAGGGTTTAACCGCCATTATGCTGACGGGTGATACAGAAAAAAATGCAATGGTCGCAGCAGAGCAGGTTGGGATCGATCATATACAAGCCGGTGTAACACCGGAAGGCAAGCTTGAATTTATCTCGTCCCTGCGAGGGCCTGATACAGTAGTGGCAATGGTTGGTGATGGGATCAATGATGCTCCCGCACTTGCCGAGGCAGACGTTGGAATCGCCATTGGATCTGGTACACAAGTTGCCGTTGAGACGGCAGATGTCACGCTTCTGCGCGAAGATCTGGGATCTGCTGCAGATGCGATCAATGTAGGTCAGAGGGCCATGAGCACGATTCGTCAGAACCTGTTTTTTGCATTTGTTTACAATACACTGAGTATTCCTGTAGCTGCCGGTGCGCTATACGGAATGTTCGGGGTACTTCTTAATCCTATGTTGGCATCACTGGCTATGACTTTATCCAGTCTGTCTGTGGTTCTCAACAGCCTACGTTTGCGCAACAAACTTAAACCTTAATCCGGAAAGTCAATGCTTCCTGAATGGATGCCCAATCTGCACCCCATGGTGGTGCATTTTCCCATTGCGCTGATCATCGTAGCCTTTGCTGTGGATGTAGTTGCATTGTTTTTCCGCAGGATTTCAATACTCCCACGAATGTCCACGATCCTTTATGTCCTCGGGGCTCTGGGGGCTGTAGGTAGTGTCGTTTCAGGCGAGGCTGCGGTAGAAACGGTGGCAGTGGCAGGGCAGGCGAGTTCAATACTGGCCAATCATGAAGATGTAGGCGAAATTGTGATGTATTATTTCCTGATATACGCGGTGCTCAGACTTGCACTGTGGTGGTTTTCGTTCCGACTGGTGTTCTGGATTCCACTTACAGTTATTGGTGCGATTGGGCTGATCCCACTCTATCAGGCATCATCGTTCGGGGGGCGTTTGGTATATGAGCAAGGGGTGGGAGTCGCAATGGTAGATTCGATGGCGATAGAGTTGGAGGAAAAGGAGAGGACATTCTTGAGAATGGGGATGGCAGAAGAGTTTTCGGGGCTCGGGGAAGATGGCGCATGGCAGTGGCGGGCTGGAGAGAATGCTGTGAACACGTTCAACGCGGCATTCGAGACAGTGATGGGGCAAGTCGTCGCCGATACGGTCCGAGATTCAGAGGGAAATTACTGGTTGGCATTGTCCATCGTAGAATCTCCAGCAATGATTACGTACGGGATCCCCGTCGCAAACGTTGAGTTACTGGCGGAGATGGATCTATCTGATTTTGATGGCTCCACACGCTTGCTTCATCATGTAACGGATAGTTTTTCGTACCACTTTATGGAAGTGGGAAATGGGATGATCCGTCTTGGAGTTTCGGTGGATGGAGAAATGGAGATAGAGGAAGAATCAAGTCTATCCCAATCTCTAGAGGTTGGTGTATTCAGGGTGGTTGGAGATCAGACACACTTCCGGGGATATTTTGATGGAGAACTTGCGGTACATGGGCATGGTCCTGCCCCGGGAGCAGGAGTAACGGGATTTGCTATTGTCGGGTCGGGTACGATTAAGCTCGCCAGGATGCAGATGACCGTGCTCCAGTAGCTGTAATGCTACTGAGTGCTATAGCGGATCTCCTTGGAGGGAGTGTATAAATGGCTTTCTAACGAGCCTCTTGCAAACCTCTGGATTGAGGAGTTTAAAGGTTGAGACAACTAATCCATGTGGACCGGTGATTTAGTCACCGTCCAAGACTCTTCGTTCCTTGATCCTATCTGGTTCGGTCAGCCAGCCGGCACACTCATTCATGACGTAATGCGGACGGCCTTTGACTTCGTCAAAGATTCGCCCCAGATATTCGCCGAGAATGCCCAGTACCATGAGTTGGACCCCGCCCAGGAATAAGATCAATACAACCGTTGAAGTCCATCCCTCGGGTAAATCCTTCCCGCTTAGAAATACACTGAGAGCATAAACGAGATAGCAAAAGCCCAAGAAAGCCGCCCCAGCACCTAGCCACGCTGATAGTCGCAGAGGGGCGGACGAGGATGAAAGCAGCCCGTCCAAGGCAAGCCGTGTCAGTCGTTTCATGTTGTAGCTGGGTCTGCCCGCATGTCGGGCCGGGCGTGCATATTTGATTCCTACTTGCTGAAATCCAACCCATCCACGCAGGCCCCGAACAAATCGATTATGCTCAGGCAGCGAGTTGATCACATCGACCACTTTGCGGTCCATAAGGGCAAAATCTCCCGCGTCCCGGGGGATTCGAATATTTGCTGTTTTGCTCAGAAGGTGGTAGAAACTATTGTAGCAGACTCGCAGAAACCAAGGCTCTTTACGATTTGTCCGTATCCCATAAACAACATCATAACCATCGCGCCATTTGGCAATAAACTGATTGAGGAGCTCTGGAGGGTCCTGAAGGTCGGCATCCAAGACGGCGACGAGGTCTCCACGAGCATACTTCAACCCGGCACTTACAGCAACCTGATGTCCAAAATTTCTGGAGAAACTCAGGTAAGCCATTTGATGATCGGATTGGCAGGCCGCTTGCAAAAGTTGAAGTGTGCCATCGGTACTCCCATCATCGATGAACAGGAACCGCGTCGGAATCCCTAAATCCAACGCCCTGAGTGTGCGAAGTAAATCTGGCAGAACTTCTTCCTCATTGTAGCAGGGAAAAACGAGGCAAATTCCCGGGATAGAAGTATGTCGATCGGTCATGAATCTTCGAACGGGTCTCCATACGCTCCAAGGCCGAAGAGCGCATAGTCATAGCGTGCCGGATCACTTCCGTTGAGTTTCCGACAAGCATCAGTCAGTTCAATGACGGCCTTCCAATCATTCATTTTGCGGTTGAGTAGCCCTAAGATACGTGCTTGGCGTCCAGAGTGAATATCCAGGGGTAATACAAGCTGACGAGGCTTCATAGAATTCCAGAGTCCTAAATCTACAGGTCCAGAGCGAACCATCCACCGTAGATATAATGAGAGTCGCTTGCAAGCACTTCCACGACTGGGACGTGCAAGGTGTTTCTGCAGTCTTACCGGAGTATCGGGCCGAGCAGTCATCATGCGCATGC
>JAPPBZ010000200.1 GCA_026702635.1 Bacteroidota bacterium | reverse complement strand
TAACTATACCATCCATTGCCGGAACCTGTACAGATGGCCAGCGTGCTGCCGGGCACAGGTCCTATCGGGGTTTGAACTTCCGGGCAGGTCATGTTTTCTCCATCCGTCGTGTAGCCGCCGGCCGGTGCCTCGACGACCTCATCAAACAGCTGGACAAGGATTTGTGCACTTGCTTCACCAGGACCACTGTCACCCCCGTTGAATATGATCATAGTGCCCCTGAAACCTATATCCCAGACTGTTCCCGTGGAATCTGCCTGGCGTTGAGCAGAATCAGTCACCGATGAAGGAAGAACGATCTGATTTGCATCAAGATCATAGAGTGTAAAGAGGTTGTTTGAGATTGACTGTCCAGTTGTCGGATCTCTGCCCGATACCGGGTCAGCTGGCACATCCTCCACCAGCTGGGTTTCAAGTGGAATGGGCTCTGGTTCGGTGCTGGCACTGTCACATGCCCCGATGAATATTGTGATTGCTACTGACGCTAACCAGGCATTTCGAAAAATGGCTGAAGTCTTTCTGATAAGTAGCGTTTGATTCATTTTTAGAAATTAAATTCGAGTGATACATAACCCCGACGCCCTGGAAGTGAAGGTACTGATGTGGGGTATGTGTGATTAAATGCATTATCCAGACCTACCTGTACAACCGCTTCAACGGTCTGGACGACTGTAAACGATTTGGTGATTGCTGCACCCAGTACAGCATAATCGGGGACAAATTCATCCGATCGATTGGCTAGGTTGTTTCCATCAAGATCCCGATATCCATAACGACTACGCCACCGACCCTGGATACTGACAATCAAATCAAGATCTCTGTTAATGTAGGCAGCACGAAGTGAGGCGGAGTGGGGCGAGCGCCCGAACATACCTGTGTAATCCTCAAGACCAAGCCGATAATCCCGCCCATTTGGACGGCGCCCAAATACGGTGCCCTCTTTAAGCGCTGTGACTACTTCTCGATCCCGCGCCTGTAGAAATTGATACCCCAGAGAAATATCAAGCGAACTCTGCTTTACCAGTTGTGACTTTATGCTCGCTTCGAGCTCTATTCCCCGGGTATAGATTCGGGCTAGATTGAAATAACCATATACGAAGGATCCATTGGTTTTCTGGGCCACCGGCTGCGTCTCAATAAGATCTCGAACATTATTGTGGAATGCATTTGCCTGAACGGTGAGCCACGCGAACGGCTCTACAGATCCACCCAAATTGAATGCAACAGAATTTTCCGCCAACAGGGGATCCAATTGAGATATGGCAAAAAATTTCTGCTCAATTTGCCCCTCTGCCTCTAGCTGCCTGATACCTTCGTCCATTGGCAACGAACCAAATACAGAGTATCCACCGGCTGGATTGGTAAAGGACAGGTAAAGCTGGCGGAAAGCAGGAGCTTTGAAACCGCTACCGACACTTGCACGCAAGCGTATTTTGCCTGATGGACGAACCAGTACGGCAAATTTTGGCGTAACCCTAGCAGCGTAATCGGAATGGTTATCAAAACGGACGCTCGTATTGAAATGGAGCAGATCCGAAGCCAGCCATTCATGTTGGGCAAAAAAATAGGCCTGCGTTGATTCTGGATTTGGGTCGCTTCCCGTTTCCCCATATCTACTCCCCCCAATTTGTTCGCCAATCACCCCACCTCCGAGATTGGTCAAATGCTTTGTATCCCAAAGGACATCCACTTGCATCTCCGCCTTCGCAAGCGTCTGATCGAATTCATCTTCATAGTTGACAAACCCATCATCCTGGCGCCGATGATGGGTCTCTGTCTGATAACTGGTCCCGTAGAGCGTCGTGTTCAGTCGGACTTTATCACTAAGTCGAACTTTGATTTCTGGATGAATACTCCACTCCAAGCGCCGCCCCTCATCGTTGTAACGATCCTCGAGAAGCCCATCTGTCTCAGAGGCAAATACACTCTCCTGATTTTCGATCGTTGCCCGAGCACCCAATCTGACCAGGACACGATCCGAGAAGACCATTCGACTCCGTAAATCCCCAGTCCAATCGGCAAAGGAGGGAGTCGTCGGACCATAGATTCCCGGTGTTAAATCGTAACCATCTGAAGCATACCGATTGACCACAAGCCGTGCACCAAGGCGCTCGCGGCCCCCCTCCATTTGAAGCGTCATATCTGAGGTAGCGTGAGAACCGATACGAAAACTCGCTGATCCTTGCATGCCTTCAGCCGGCGGAGCCGTAATCAAATTCACGACTCCCGCAAGTGCTTCGCTTCCATACAGGGATGAGGACGGCCCGCGTACGATTTCCAAATGACTCAGGCCTTTTACTGTAATTCGGTCCACGTCAAGTGTACCAGCAGTACGACCAATCACCGGCTCACCGTCAAGTAATATGAGCGTGTAATCCGACGCAAACCCCTGCACTTGCAACCCCATACCGTGATCGTCAAACAAAGCCATCCCCATCTCATAAGCCAACACATCACCAAGGCGTAATGCACCCTCACGTTCCATAATATCTGACGTAATCACACTTACAGGCACAGCTACATCCTCAAGAACTTTCTCGGACCGCGTGGCTGTGACAACCATGGGAGCCATCCGTACTGTACGCATTGAATCTGCGCGGCTGGAATCAGACGGCACCTGTTGCGCAGTTGCCGCCCGTGTGCAAAAGAGCATGACTGCACAGACGCCCCAAATTAGTCTCATACAAGAGTGATTACGGTGTTGGGTGATCATTCTTATTTAGATTGAGTCTAAATATACAAAGATCTGCCGTACGAGATCCTATTTTCCTGTCCTGTATGAGTGATTTTTTTGTGAACACGAACTCAAAATGCGCTTGGACGCAGAATCTCGTCTGGACACACTCTTGTACGCTACCATCTCAGAAGAGATGAATCCGAGTGAATCGATGGTGCAATCAAGCAGCCAGAACTTCACCTAGCACCATTACAAACACGGCGAGAATATAGATCAATCAGTCGGCCCGCCTCGAATGCCAAATATTTCCGACACTCTGAGATCATCTGGACTGACCTCAAAATCTTTTGCTCCCAGTATCCTTATCCCGGATGGGATAGATCCTATTGCTCGCCAGTTTCATTGAGACCTACTCCGATGGCCGACGAAACTGCGCCCGCTTCCAAGTAAAATGCACTGAAATCCTGTGCGAATACCCCAGGTCGCTCACCAGACCCCCAAAATCCCCAAACCCATAATCAACCGACAATGGGCCCAGACGTATCCCTGCGCCGACAGAAGGGACAATATCCAATCCGTAACTCTCCGTTTGCGCAATACGGTTCACTCCTGCTCGGAGCGCAACAAGATTTCTGAATGAAAACTCTCCGCCCAACCTCGGATGGAAGGATAGATCCCCAAGGTTGAATGCATTCGCCTGCTGTCCGTCAAAAGCGATATCGACATCTAGGCCAAAGGTTAGAGTGCTCTGGGAACTGACTGGCACGATCATACCCGAGCCCAGTCGAACAACCGGTAATACTAGGAATGTGTCCCCAGTCGGCAATTCCTGATCAAAGACTTCCGTAAACGTGTAAGGCACTCCAGTATCGGGATTCGTTTCATCAATCGAAAATGCCGATGCATTCACACTCCAGCTCTGGAGCATCGTTGACAAATCCTGTAACTGTACACCGATCATAAACCGGTCTCCATGCCATTGGGCGCCTGCATCAAAACTGTATCCCCACGCGTCTGCAAAATCGCCGATCGTGCGCCGGATGATTTTACCTGATGCACCTACCGTAAATCGCTCATTGAGCCGTCGCGCATAACTAAGCAGAAACGCCATGTCTGCGGCGGAGAAGCTGGTGATGTACGACTCCGGATTGGCCTTGGGCTGATTGCGTTCGGCATCCCAAGCGTTGAGGGTGTTTTTGATGTCATTCACACCACTTCGGAAAAAACTCAAACCCACGGTTGAATTGTGATTGATCGGATAAGCTATTCCTGCAAAGTCAAAGGATACAATGCCGGCAAAGCGCTCTGCGTGCATGTAGGCAACTTCAGGATATTCCGTGTGCGCCAGACCCGATGGATTCCAATAGACACTGTTTACATTCCGGGTCTGCGCAACATTTGCACCCCCCATTGCCAATGCCCGGGCATCTACTCCTCCAGCCAGAAAGTCGGCCCCATATTTGGCAATCCTTTGCGCTGATGCGGGAGTGCACCAAATCAGTGTGGCCAACAAGAAAAGAATAAGATGACGCAAGATCATTCAGTTCTGTATCCTGAACTTATACACGGAAACCCCTTGTACTGACACCCCGGTACTTGGACTACGGGCATTGGATTTCTGAAATCCAATTTCTCTTGCTCGGGCTAACGCTCTGTACGTTGCCTGTCGTGTACAGTTCAGGAATAAATGGCATCTCATGGAGAAATTCACCGGGATTTACGCAGGCGAGCTGCAAATGCCCCATCCATGCCATGACGATGCGGTAAGGTAGCCATGTACCCTGTCGGAGTCACGAGCTCAGCGGGAAGCAAATCCCCCACACGCTCCAAAGTAAAATTGGGATGGCGTTCCAGAAAAGAATCCACCTGCAGTTCATTTTCTTCAGGTTCAATGGAGCAAGTGCTGTATACAAGAAGCCCACCGGGTCGGACACACGTTATAGCTGCGTCCAGTAGGCGTTGCTGCAGTTTGGTGAGATCCATCAGATCTGTTTCTCTTCGTCGCCAACGAAGGTCAGCACGCTTATTCATGACCCCGGTCCCGGCACATGGCACATCCAGAAGTACACGATCCGCATGCATCTCTGGAGGATCCATAAGATCCACGACCCGTGTGTGAATATTGTCCAGCCCCTGAACATGTGCCAGTTCATCCACCTTCAATAGCCGGTTTGGATGAATATCCCAGGCATGCAGCTGTCCACTCCCCCGCATCCGACAGGCCGCAGCTAATGCCTTGCCTCCCGGCGCCGAGCACGCATCCAAAATGATCTCGTTAGGTTTCGGATCAAGCAATGCCACAACAAACCCTGCACTCTCATCGTGCACAGAGCATACTCCACGACTCATGTAGCCTTTTCGGATCAGGGGGCCCAAGGAAGTGATCGTGAGATAATCTTCCAGGAAAGGTGACGGATTTGCCGCGATTCCTTGAGTACTGAGTTCATCCAGAAGCTGTGCTACACTCATGTGCGTCTGATTCACACGAATACCGTAGATCGGAGCTTCATTGTTTCGCTGTAATAGGCGAGTGGTTTCATCTAAGCCAAAACGCTTCACATACCTACGAGTGAGCCATGTAGGATGGGACCAGCGGATTGCTAAGTCACGCACCGGATTCCCAGTATTGGGTTCGGGAAGTGTAGTACGGGACCGTACCACAGACCGGAGTACCCCATTTGTTAGCCCTGTAGACAAGCGCATGGATCGCGCCAGATTTACAGTCTCGTTCACCACTGCATGGGGCGGCTCATTCAAAAGAACAATCTCTGCAATCCCTAATAGTAGAAGCTGTTCTAGAGGTTGTGAAAGCGGTTGGGATTTGTCCTTGAGGAAAAAGTGGAGCAGGAAAAATAAATATCGTCTCCAACGTGTGACCGTCGACACGAACGCAACTACCCTTGGTCTTGCACCGCGATCGATCAGGCTACGATAGGCCCCATCCTGCGTAATGCGCAGTAAGTGCTGCACCGCATCTCTGCGATCATCCGGTGACCTGGTGGTCGATTGGGTTGCTGTATCCATAGACTCGTATACGCAGCACATTCAGTTCTGACACGCAAACTGGACACTTTATCCCGTAATTTGTATAAATTCACACCCCTCACCCCACTTTCCTATGCTACCCATAGACCACATTGGCGCCGCCGTTCATGATGACAGGGTTATGGAGAGCCTGCTCAAAAAACTCGCGAATTCTGCCCCCTCTCTACCTGAGGATATTGATGCGCAGGGTATTCGGGTGCGGTTCTATGGCGATGGTACCAAACTGGAAACTCTTCAACCTTTGAACGCAGATTCCACCGTTGCCCGCTTCCTCTCAAAACGTGGCGAAGGGCTTCACCATATTGCTTTCAGGGTGGCCAATGCGCAAGCGCAGCTTGAGCGCATGCGCGCAGCGGGGTTTCAACCACTGACTGAAAATCCCATCCCGGGAGCCAACGGAAAGCTTATCTTCTTTTTACATCCGCGCGATACCTGCGGAATCCTTGTGGAGTTCTGCCAACCCAACAAACAGTACGCCGTACGATTCGAGTCGTGCAATGAACTGGAACAGCGCATGCTGTCAACCGGTCATTGCATCCCCTGTGATGAAACTCCCGGACACGTTGTGAGCGGTGGGCCTGTGCCTGAGAAATGTCGAAGCCTGGTGCTTCATAACGCCTCATCCAAACTGTCTCGGGGAAAGCCTGATGCCCCATCTGTACCGGTTCTCATCAGTGAAGCTAGTTTTGCATCAACCCATGCCCAAACGCTTCAGGCACAATGGCCTAAAGCAGAGCTCGTCATTCTTCCAGAGAACTCACAGCATAAGCTACTCCCGACAGTCCTGCTAGACTTCTGGTCATCATTGGAGAATGGGTGAGTCCGCGACAAATAGAGATAGCCTCCAGACTAAAGTGTCTGAGTTGCCGACCAGGTGTGGCGTGTACCAGTTTTTGGATGAGAACCGTAACCCGCTTTACATCGGTAAGGCCATCAACTTGCGTAGCCGTGTCCGATCCTACTTCCGCAAGGATACACATGTGCAGGGTCGCATAAGGCTTCTGATTGCAAAGGCAGTTGATGTCCAAGTGATTGTGACCGATAACGAAGCAGAAGCCCTCATCCTTGAGAACAACCTGATCAAGGAACGGAAGCCACGCTATAACATCGTCCTGAGGGACGGAAAGACGTACCCCTATATCTGTATTAAGAAGGAGCCATTTCCTCGCGTTTTTATTACCCGACGTATCCTCAAGGATGGCTCCAAATATTTTGGCCCCTATACCGACGTGGGAAGTATGAGGCGTGCTCTAGGAATCGTACGGTCTATTTTCAAGCTCCGTACATGCTCATTGGACCTGTCTCCCGAGCCCATTCAGCGTGGCAAGTATCAGGTCTGTCTGGAATTTCATATCAAGAAATGCGCAGGCCCCTGTGTAGGATATCAATCTGCTGAATCCTATGACGAGACCGTTGCTCAGGTCGAAATGCTCCTGAAAGGCCATACGAGCGCACTGAAGCGTACGCTCCAAGATGCGATGCAAGCCGCCAGTGAACAACAACAGTATGAAGAGGCAGCACGCATTCGGAATCAAATTGATGCCATCGAAACATATGCACAGCGGCAAAAGGTGGTGACAGCGACACCCGTAGATCGGGATTTATTTGCCCTAGCGACTGCACGCGATGAGAATGCTGCCGTTGGTGTCTGTTTTAAGGTTCGGGAGGGGAAAATTATAGGACGTGAACACAAGATCATGCGCCAGATTGAGGGGCATGAGGATTCTGTTCTGATGCAGCGCTACCTCGAAAACTATTACACGCAAACGGCTTTCTTCCCCGAAGAGGTGTTTCTGAATATCCCAACTTCCGAACCGGAAGCCCTCGTGGAATTCCTATCTGCCCAGCGTGGCAAAAAAGTTCTCCTGATTACCCCTCAACGTGGACAAAAGGCAGAGTTGATGCGCATGGTACAGGCCAACGCGGATCTTTTGCTCGGGGAATTTAAGTTGGAATTACTCAAGCGCGGAGAAGACCGTATCCCCTTCGCCGTAAAGGCCCTGCAGTCTGATCTGAGACTAGGCAAGCTGCCCAGAAGAATTGAGTGCTTTGATATATCCCATCTCGGCGGGACCGGTACGGTTGCGTCCTGCATTGTATTTCATAATGGACGCCCTCGAAAGAGTGACTACCGGAGCTACAAAATCCGTGGTGTTCCAGATGGAAAGCCGGATGATTTTCTATCTATGGAAGAAGTCATCCGCCGCCGGTTTCAGCGTATCCAAGACGAAGATGGCCCCTGGCCTGATCTGGTCGTGGTTGATGGAGGGAAGGGGCAACTCTCCAGTGCAATCAAAGCCCTGAAACAAACGGATACATATGGAAATTTTCCTGTCATAGGACTATCCAAGCGCCTGGAAGAAGTATATTTCCCAGAAGACAAAGAACCATATCACATTGCAAAGCAAAGTGCCTCATTGCAACTGATTCAGCGTGTTCGGGATGAGGCGCATCGATTTGCAGTTAATATCCAGCGAAAACAACGAAAGAGTCGTCTATTACATTCGGAGTTGCTAGACATCCCGGGAGTCGGCCCCAAGACCGTGCAGAAACTGATTCGAGCATTCGGGTCCGTCCGAAAAATCAAACATGCTGATCAAAAAGCACTCAAGAATATTGTTGGCCCGTCTCTGGCAAAACAGATTGAAGCGTATTTTTCGAAACAAGTGAATGTCCCGTAACCGCCGAAATTTTCTCAAAACAGTGGGATCCATCAGCCTCATTGGAGGCTGTAAAAGTGCAGAAGATGCGCCCGAGGCCTTCTTCAAGGATCCAAAACCATTCGTGCAGCATGGCACGGCCAACCTGGAATCCAAGCTGGAGAATCAGGAAAGCTTTCTGACCCCGGTAGAGGAGTTCTTTGTTCGTAATAATGATGTGAGTCTTGATATCCCCGTGGATGATTATCGCCTCACGGTGGAAGGGACCGCGATTGAGACCCCTCTCACCCTTTCTTATGAAGATCTCCGATCCATGCCGAGCCGAACCGTTTTTGCCTACCTGGAGTGTGGTGGGAATCAGCGTGCTTTCTTTGGCTCATTACTTGGCAAAGTCGCAACGGGAACCCAATGGAAGCGCGGTGCAGTTGGGATGGCCGAGTGGACCGGCGTTCCACTCATTGAGGTGCTCCAGGCAGCAGGAATTCAGGAATCTGCAGAGGCTGTTCAACTGATAGGGATGGATCAAGGTGCTCCAGAGGGAGGATTCAGGCGGCCATTGCCCGTGAGCAAAGCGATGGACCCAGATACACTCTTGGTGCTGCGCATGAACGGGGTCCCACTTCCTAAAGATCATGGCGCACCCGTACGCGCACTGGTGCCTGGATGGGTTGGTAGCAGTAGCGTCAAATGGCTCGGCCGTATTGAAGTATCGGACACGCAGATTTGGAGCCGGAACAATACGACCTCCTACGTACTGATCGGGGAGGATTACCCTCCCGAAGGACAGGCCCGTGGGCAGGTCGCCAATAAGCAATCGCTTAAGAGCACTTTAGCCCTGCCGTGGCCGGCCGTGCTGAGAAATGGGGTTCACCGCATCTATGGGTACGCCTATGGGCCGGATGGCCCAATCGCTCAGGTCCGCTGGAGTGATGATGGCGGCAGTACTTGGACGGACGCGAAGCTGTTGGAGCCTCGCATGCGCTATGGTTGGACACGATTTGAACTTGACTGGAATGCAACACCCGGTCAACACACCATCATCACCTCTGCTGTAGACTCTTTGGGAACGGAGCAGCCTGAAACAATCCCTCACAATGAGAAGGGCTACTTGTTCAACATGCGGCTACCCCATCCCATTCAGGTGGTGAGTTGATGCGGATCATGTTTGGACTGACATCCATCCTGATTACCGCTTCCGCCTGTTCAAACCCGGATCCCGAGTTGCAGCAAAGACTTGGCAGTGTGGTCTACTCCACCTATTGCCATAGTTGTCATGAAGCTCCCGGAACCGGCCCCCGACTGACTCCTGCCGTTCTTGCCTCCCGACTCGATGCAGCCAGGCTCTATACCTACAATCAACAGCAGATGCCCTATAATGCGGCAGAAACACTCTCAGATGAGGACTATCTGAATGTGACCGCGTGGCTCCTTGTACGCGCAAACCTGCTCGCACCTAATACAACACTTAGTATGCGCAATATGGAAACTTTTTTACTCACTCCTCCAAACGAGGAAGCATCCCCTTCCACGCCCAAACCTTAGAGTTTATGTTGAATTATATCTGGGGTGGTTTGATTGTCCTGAGTCTGGTCTTCGCTCTGACGAGTGATCTCACAGATTTTGTGCAGGATACCTACCGTAACGGCACCCCTCTGCCCATCACGATCACGTTTGATGAGGAGTACAACGCCGATGCCCGTCGACAATACGTGGACGTACAGCTCCTAGGAAATGACCTCGCAACCCACTACGGAGACAGCTCTATCACCGGTAACACCTGGCCTGGTATACTTCTGCAGACGTCTGCGGGACGTGAACTCCGGTTTGCAGCAGAGGCCTCCCTTGTAGAGCCTCTGCAAACGATCTGTCAGGAGACAGGTCAGGATGACTGTCGTGGTGCTTTGCAGGGAACGCCCACCAGCGCCGAATGGCAGACGACCATCATTTTTGGTCCCGTGCGCTGGGTCAAGATGAATGCCATTGCCTCTGCTGCACTGGATTTCGCCAGGACAGCGGTCACTCTGGCCCTCGGACTGATTGGAGGCCTGGGGCTGTGGATGGGGCTTCTCAAGATCGCAGAAGCATCCGGCATGCTCCATGCACTGGTCCGCTTCACGCAACCGCTCATCCGACCACTCTTCCCGAAGGTCCCCAAGGATCACCCCGCTCTAGGGATGATCGTCCTCAACCTTTCCGCAAATATGCTGGGAATGGGCAATGCAGCCACGCCCCTTGGCATCAAAGCCATGCAAGAGCTTCAGACACTCAACGAAACCGAAGACACTGCAACAGACCCGATGGTCATGCTGCTCACCATGAATACCGCCAGCGTACAGATCCTTCCTCCAGTCACGCTGGTTGCTATCATGGGTTTGCAAATCAACCAGCTGTTTTTCTCCATCCTGATTACGACTGCACTTTCCCTGATCGTGGGGATTACTGCTGTCAAGCTTTTAGGACGGCTCAAACGCTACCGTGAGGTGACACCATGAATATAGTACAGGTATTTCTGGACTACGCATCTGCACTGGTCCTACCGGCAATCCTGGTCGGCTTCCCGCTCTACGGAATGATCCGTAAGGTTCGTGTCTACGAAGTCTTTGTGGACGGTGCCAAAGAGGGGTTTCATGTCGCTGTAATGATCATCCCCTATTTGATCGCAATCCTTTTTGCGATCGGGATGTTTCGCGCCAGCGGCGCAATGGACTTCCTGACTGACCTCCTTCGACCTGTCGTCGGATTGATCGGCATCCCCGCTGAGGTAATCCCCATGGGTATTGTCCGTCCGTTGACGGGATCTGGATCCGTCGGAATTGTCCTAGACATGATCAACCAGTTTGGCGAAGATTCCATCTTCGTCAAAATGGTCGCCACCATGTTCGGCTCCACCGAAACCACATTTTATGTGATTGCGGTCTACTTTGGTGCCGTGAATATCCGAAAAACACGTCACGCCGTTCCAGCGGGGCTCATTGCGGATGTATTCGCAATGATTGCCGCGGTCTACGTCGTCTTATTCCTGTTCGGCTAAAGCGTTAGGACGCTATTATCCGAATAGTGCGGATTCGGCTCGTACGTATCGGCCTGGGGCTCGTTGTGCCACCTGTGTCCGTCAATGAAATAACGGAATTCAATTTTGGAGCCCGGCTTGAACGACAATGCCTTTGTCCAGACACCTTTATGATCGTTGCGGCTCATTGGATGCTCTGTCGCGTCCCAGTTATTGAAACTTCCAACAATACTGGCACTGTACTGAGCTTCCTCCAGAGGAAGTTCGAACGTGACACGTACTGAGCGCCCTTTAGGGCTGACTTTTTTGATAATCATGAGATTGTAAAAATTTATGACGCCCCTGTTTACGGTCTTTTGAGAATTGGTTTCAATGGAAGCGCTTGCATGCCTGAAAAAATTTTTTATTGGCTTGATTTGCGCTCAAAAATGAGGATTTTGGGGGTGAAATAGCCCCGCAGAGGTCGTGTTTTTGTTGATGTGAGGTGGAGTACCCTTTATTAAGCTGCCATCCAAAACATCCTAAACATTGAACCTAGGGCAACACGACCTTCACCGTATCGGATGCTGGATACACACACGTAACCCACCTCTACACCCAACGAATCTCGCGGGTTGAAGAAGTTTCCCCGTGTCCAAATGACCTCTAGTCTTCGCCGTCGAGAATATCCTCAATGCGGGCACTGACGTCTTCCAAGTGAAGTCGTGTCATCCGGTCACCAGTCCGTCTGGCAGCTCGGTCGACTGCGGTCTTCAATGACTTGAGTTCGCCACGCACATACGCACGGATATCTGACTGGCTCACATCAACAGGCGCCATTCCAAAGCTGGCGAAGAAAGATGGAACCGGCGCAGCTTCCTCAGTCATCAGATACTCAAGACGCTCCAAGTGTCCTCTCTGCAGGTTACGCCGGAATGGACCAATCGCCGAAGCTCTTGGCAACTCTGTCCAAATCCCGTCGCGTAAGTCACTCAAGAGTTCTGAGAATGTATAGACCTCCTCCCCGTTCGCCAGTGCTTCGGTCTCCATGAGCCGTCCAATGCGAATCGGATTCAGAAGTGTATTCACAGCACCGACCTGATAACGGCGAACACGATCCATCGCCCCAACCCCCTCAATCCGGCGTAGGACATCATTATTCAGGATCCAGGTTGGCGATGCAAATGCTTCCCGTGAGAGCCAGTCCATGGAACCACGCTGGACCTCAACTGGCACCGGTGTATAGACCACACCGTCCTGATCATAGGTCTTGAAATTCTCATAATGTCCGCCCACATTCGCAGCCACATGGCCGATATAGCGATTCCACTGGGTTGCGATCTGACCGTAGAGCTCATTCAAATCCCCATAGTCTTTCGCATCCTCTGCTGTCCAGTCAATCAACTCATCCAGGATCACCTTCAGGTTTGCAACTCCATAATCACTTGCCTTGACGGCATCATCTCCCAAATCTTCGTTCTGCGACCGTGGGTCTACGCGCGGTCCCTGGCGTCCGTAGAAATAAAGTGGATCTCCTGCACGTTCGACAACCCATGAATTCAGGGTTTCGCGCTCGTCATCTGCCGACACTGCGTCTGGTAGCACGGAATATCCCCACTTCACTGACCACTTATCGTAAGTCGCAACATCCGGCATGAGATTAGTGACCCCATCACCCGGTTGTGCAACATAATTGAATCGGGCGTAATCCATGATGGAAGGAGCCGTTCCGTGGGTGTCTGTAAATGTGGGTGAACGCAGGGAATCTACAGGATAGGCAGCACTTGAGCCCCAATTATGAGGCAGCCCAATCGTGTGCCCAACCTCATGCGCAGACACAAAACGAACCAATCGTCCCATCACTTCATCTCTGAACTTGACGGAACGGGCATCGGGATTAACCGCAGCAGTCTGCACAAAGAACCAGTTCCGAAGCAGATTCATCACATTATGATACCACCCGATGTCGCTTTCCAAGATCTCACCGGTGCGTGGATCATGGACATGGGGACCAAATGCATTCTGAATGTCAGAGGAGAAGTAACGGATCACGGAGTAGCGGACATCCTCGGGACTGAACTCGGGGTCTTCTTCCTCACTGGGCGGATCCTTGGCCATGATCGCATTCTTGAACCCTGCAGCCTCAAAAGCCACGTTCCAGTCCTCCACACCCTCCTTCAGGTAAGGTCTCCACTTCATTGGCGTGGCTGGGTCAATGTAATAGACAATCGGCTTGATGGGCTCACTCAACTCACCCCGCGCATACGCTTCAGGGTCTTTGGGTTCCAGCCTCCAGCGCGTAATGTAGCACCTCTCCTCCGCTTTCTGCGCATCCCGGCCATAGTCGATCATATTCACACTGAAGTACCCGACTCGCTGATCACAGAGTCTTGGCTGCATCGGATCCTGCGGCAGAAGAATCATGGACTGATTCATTTCAACAGAAATCGTTCCCGCAGAAGAATTTGATGGCGGCTCAGCTGCATCATAGCTGAGTACATGCTTGACCTCAATATTCAGAGGATAACTCTTCGCAGAAACAATGTAGGTGCGATCAGAATCCAAGCGGCGTACACGGTATTGCTCCCGTCGGAATGAGGGCAACCCAAGTGAAGGGACATCCGAGGTAAACAGATTGGTGACCTCAATTACGTTCGCTGTAGAATCATCGTTGAGTGTTTCAATATCAAATGTGCGCAAGATTGGCTCAAAGTTCGAGTTGCGAACCGCATTGTAGATTGGCTCATCCTCGTCTGCAACATTCTCATAGGACACAATGCGCAGCATGATCTTCTCCGACTGCTTCTGCCAACGTAGCACTTGTGTATTTGTCTTCATCCCCCCGTACCCCATATTATTCATCGTCGCGGCCTGACGTGTCACCAAAAGCATTTCAACATCCAGAAGCGAGTCGGGGATTTCGAAATACAACTTTTCTTCAATCTGATGGACCTTGAAAAGCCCTTCATCCGTCACCGCATCCTCGGTGATGACATCACTGTATTTTTTTGAATCATCCTCTTTGCTCTCCGGTTGAGCAGGCTTTTCTGCAACGGTAGGGGCGGACTGGCGCACAACGCGACGTCCGAGGTCGGCCAGCGGTACATCCAGGAGATCCTCGACCGGGG
>JAPPBZ010000108.1 GCA_026702635.1 Bacteroidota bacterium | reverse complement strand
GATCTCTCCCGCGATCGAAGGACCTGTAGGTCGATCTTCGTTAAAGCGCTGATAGGCCAAGCGATCTTCGTCGGGAAGCCAGAATTCATTGACATCCAGATTGGTACGCGGCGTAATCCGCAGCACTAGGTTGTCCCGAACCCATAGATGACAATTCGACCCCTTCGCGTTGGTTGTTGTGATGGATGGGGTGCTGGCCATCTCCCAGATCCTCGCCTGAAATCGAAAATCAACAGAGGTCAGCGCACCAACCGGGCACAAGTCAATCACATTCATGGAGTAGGGCTCATCAAACGAAACCCCCGGCGGAGTAATTGGGTAATTCTTCACCCCACGTTCGATAATTGTGAGTTGCCCACTTTTGGAAATTTCATCTGTGAAGCGCACACAGCGTGTACAGTTGATGCAACGCTCCGCATCCAACACAACGCGTGGACCAAGCTTGACCTTCTTCGGCTTGTGAACCTTACGGAATTCAAATCGCGATCCTTCCGGCCCGTACTTGTACGCCTGAATCTGAAGAGGGCAATGCCCCGCCTGATCGCAGATTGGACAATCAAGTGGATGGTTAATGAGCAGGAGCTCCAAGGTATCACGCTGCGCATCTGCAACCTTCTCACTTGAGCGTGCAGTGTGAACGACCTGCCCGTCTGATAGGATATGACTGCAACTGGTCTGCAGCTTGGGGAAATACTGAATGACGGGCTCTCCTTTCTCATCCACCTGGATCTCACCCGTCTGCCGATCCCGCATCGGCGCCCCAATATCAACTAGACACTGTCGACAATTTGCCGGCACTGACATGGACGGATGGTAACAAAAATGGGGAAGTTCGATGCCGTGATCCAGACAAAACTGGAGCAAACTCGGCCGACCTTCAAACTCGTATTGCTTGCCGTCTATGATGACCTGGGGCATGGAAAATCTAACTGGATTCTTCTGGAGACACACGAACACCTACTGCACTCATGGAAAGCACCGGTCTCGGCCCCGGTGCATCCTCCTGGTAATGCGCTTCTGCCCACTCCTCTGGAATCGAGATGACCCCAAAGACGATGGCATGGCGACCACTGATATCTTTGGGCACGGTAAACTGGTACTCGCCATCCTTATCCATCTCGGCATGAACGCGCAGGCCATCCTCCGTATCTATACTTCGGAGCATCAACCAGCACCCATCCATCTGACAGACTTCGTGTACGGTTCCTGCAACCGCCACATTCGTTCCCGTATAGTGTTGCGGCTCCGATATAACAGCCTCTATAGGGACGGCATCTGCAACGTCTGGCACTAGTCCATAGACGGCATCGCTGATGGGCTCTGCACGATTACAGGCGATAAAAAAGATAACGACAAGGATCAGGTTGTATTTCATGTATCAATTGTCATGTTCATTTTCAGGCATTCACTGCCCAGACTGCCGGACGGCACTGGCGCTCAAAATCTTCCCGGAAACGCTTGATTGTATTGCGTACAGGCCAAGCAGCCGCGTCCGCCAATGCACAAACAGTGCGTCCCTCCATTTGATCACAGAGATCAAGTAATAGATCAAGATCCCGGAGATTTCCTTCACCATCATCAATTCGGGTGATCAAATTCTCCATCCACCCTGTACCTTCCCTGCATGGAGTGCACTGCCCGCAACTTTCATGGTGATAAAAGTGTGCGACCCTCCGCAGAAATGCAACCATATCCGTGTCCTCGTCCAGAAATAGCATGCCTGCCGTCCCTAACATAGAGCCTGCCTCGCGTAGGCTATCCACATCCATCGTAACCCCCTCAATCATATCTGCCCGAAGCACCGGTACAGATGCCCCGCCAGGCACAACTGCTTTGAGCTTTTTATTTCCACGCATTCCTCCAGCAATCTCAAGCAGGTCGGTAATTAGCATCCCCGTGGGATACTCATACACGCCCGGTCGATTCACATGCCCCGAAATTCCATAAAGTAGAGGCCCTGGGTTTTTCTCTGCACCAATTGCTGCAAACCAATCCGCCCCTCGATCGAGAATGAGTGGGGCACAGGCTAGCGTCTCCACATTGTTGATCGTGGTGGGGTATCCCCAAATCCCTGATTGTGCCGGAAACGGTGGCTTAATTCGGGGATAGGCCCGTTTCCCTTCGAGGGATTCCATCAAACTGGTCTCCTCACCACATATGTAAGCACCTGCTCCCTTATGAAGAATGATGTCCATGCTGTGATTCGTTCCCAGCATGTTTTTGCCTGCCAATTTGGCGTCATACACTTTTTCCAGCTCGTCCTCCATATGCGTGATCCAACTTGCATACTCGCCGCGAACATACAGATAGCATGCTTTGAGGGACATGGCATAGCAGGCAATCAGGATCCCCTCAAACAAAAGGTGAGGGTTGTACTCCATGAGTTGCCGATCCTTGAACGTCCCTGGTTCACTTTCATCTGCATTACAACACAGGTAGCGGGGCACCTCCGGCTTGACCGGGGGCATGAAACTCCATTTGAGCCCCGTGGGAAACCCTGCTCCTCCCCTGCCGCGCAATCCGCTGCGCTTCATCTCAGCCGTCACCTCTTGAGGCTCCAGTTCCTTGACGACCTTGTGCAGGGTCTCATACCCGCCACCGGCACGATAGACATCGAGGTGATGCAGATTTTTGACCGGAGGCAGGAGCACCCGCTCATAAGACTTCCAGTTCCCCGCCTTCGTCATAATACGTCTCTCATTCTGTCCCGAAATAAGGCCTTTGGATGCATGACAGTTTCAGGGGGCTTACTGAGTTCGTTCTGATCGTGGAGGGGTTACATAATTTTCCACCGATTCCGCATCGGTTCGCCTGTTCCCACCCATTTCATCTTCATCCTGCGGCAGCGTAATTGATACAAACGGCAACGACTTGCCGGCTTCGAGAGCCTCCAGTAATTCGTCGACTTTTTCGGGAGTCAAGTTATGGGCATAGGGACCATTATTGACCTGCATCATGGGAGCGGAACCACATGCACCCAGACACTCCACCTCCTGCAAAGTATAGCGGCCGCAGGCCGACGTATGCCCACGCTTTACTTCTAGCTTCTCTTCCAAGTAAGCCAGAATATCGTAACCACCACAGAACTGACACGAAAAGCATGTACATACGTCCAGTACAAAGGTCCCTTTCTTTTCTTTGAAGTACTGCGTATAGAAGGTCGCAACCCCGTACACCTGTGCATAAGGTAGGGAGAGCTCGGCTGCAACCAGTTGCAAAACCTCTGGTGGTAGGAATCCAAATTTCTCCTGCGCAAGCCAAAGCGTCCACATTACTGCTCCATCCGATGTGGGATACTGCCGGACCCAACCTGCAATCCTGGCTTTTTCCTCCTCTGTAAAGGAGAGCTGTTTCTCGGAAAAGTGCGGCTCTGGGTTTGGATCCGGGAGTGCAACCACCGGATTACGAATAAAATCTGCCATGCTACCTGTCCGCCTCCCCCATAACCGGATCAATTGAGCCAATCAGCACAACAATGTCGGCAACCGGGTGTCCTTCCATCATTGATTCCAAACCCTGCAAATTGGTAAAGGACGGTGCATTCAGACGCGCACGCCACGGGCATCCGGTTCCATCACTTTCAAGATAAAACCCCAATTCGCCTTTCGGTGATTCAATTGCATGATAAGCCACGGCTCCTTTGGGGGGCGTAACCCCGGTCTCCGTGTACATGAAATCATGTATCATCCCCTCCATGGAGTAATACACCTCATCCTTGGACGGGTACGCTTTTTTTGCATCATCCGTCCGGATTGGCCCTTCCGGCAACCGATCCAGACACTGGTTGATGATCTTGATACTCTCAAGCATCTCTTCCATGCGAATATGATAGCGAGCTAAACAATCCCCCTCTTCCCGGAGCGGAATCGTAAAGTCAACCTCGTCATATTTCAGATAGGGTTCAAATATTCGGATGTCGTAGGGTACTCCACTGCCACGCAGATTCGGACCAGTGAGCCCGAGTTCAATTGCTTCCTCTTTGTTGATCACACCAACATCCTTATTTCGATCAATCCAGATACGGTTACGGTTAAGAAGTTTCTGCCAACCTTTGATAATTTCTTCGTAGCTGGTTACAAAATCTTTGATCATTGTAATGGCAGTTGGACCTAGGTCCGTTGCCAATCCACCGATACGGCTGTGAGACACTGTAAAGCGCGCACCGGACACTTCATCAAAGATATTGTAGAGATCCTCTCGTCCCTGGAAAGTCCACAGAAAAACACTGACGGCCCCTGCATCCATCAACCCAACTCCCAACCACAACAGGTGCGAGGAAATACGGGCCAATTCACACATGATCATCCGGATCCACTGCGCACGGTCAGGGACTTCAATGTTGGCAAGTTTTTCCACTGCCATACACCAGGCCACGTTATTTGCATAGGGAGAGAGGTAATCCATGCGGTCTGTGTAGGGCATGAACTCCTGATAGGTCTTGCTCTCTGCAAGTTTTTCGATCCCCCGATGTAAGTACCCAATGTCCAATACACACTTCTCAATCCGCTCGCCATCGAGTTTCACGACGCATCGGAGTACACCATGGGTAGCCGGATGCTGTGGTCCAATATTGAGGGTCATCTCATGCTCAAGCGCATCCTCTACGCGCGAAACTTCGATCCCCCGCTTTGTGCTCAGCCACGCATCTTTACTCTCAAGTCGCTTGAGCAAGGTCTCGTTGTGCCTAGGCCAGAACGAGAAGATTGCCTCCCGGTCATGATAAGGGGTTGCCACTGACATTTACTCTCCCTCGGGCTCTTGATAACTCTTGGCGGGACTGCCACTGTGGGCAGCCGCAAAGGGATCCATGGTCAACTCCCCTTCAGGGGTCCGTGGAGGAAGTGGCAGGGATCCCGGAATCCCAAGAAGTGGAAATTCCTTACGCTGAGGATGATACTCAAAATCTTCCGGCATATACATTCGCCGAAGATCGGGATGTCCCTCAAAGCGAATCCCCAACATATCATAGCACTCACGCTCGTTCCAATCTGCTGCCTTGAAGAGACCGATTAACGACGGAACAACCGCATCTTCTTCATCAACTAGCACCTTGAGTCGAAGGCGTTTATTGGTCTCGAGGTTAACCATGCAGTAGTACACCTCATAGCGGGGTGCATCCTCACGAAAACGATCGACCCCGGCCAGATCTGCCAAATAGACGAAGCCCAGTGTTTCCTTCAATGCAGTGCAAACCTGCAATAGGGAATCTCGCTTCACAAACGCCGTATATTCACCCGCATATACGGATACCTCCGTAATTGACCCGGGGAACTGCTTCTTGAGCGTCTCAATCGTGTCTGCCACGTTGGTAGACGCTTTCTCGTGCACATTTTTTTCGTCTGCACGCGCCTCGTCAACGGGGGTAAAATGAAACGGAAGTGTCTCAGGCATCAGCTAGGCTTGACGCATTCAAGGCTACCTTGCGGCCATCTTCAGTCAAGATTCCCGGCTTGCCTGATTGCGCCGCTGACTCTTTCGGTCCACTCGCATAGTCCTGAGTCACCGAGTATTCATTGCGGATTTTCTCCTGAATATCCATCAACGCATGAATGACCGCTTCCGGTCTGGGAGGGCAACCGGGGATGTACACATCAACCGGCATAAAATTGTCAATCCCTTGGACAACCCCATAACAACGATGCATGCCTCCGCTAGATGCACATGCTCCCATAGCAATGCACCATTTTGGGTCGGCCATCTGATCCCAGACACGCCGTATGGCATGTGCCATCTTATAACTGCACCATCCCGCGACGATCATCAGATCAGCCTGACGGGGAGAAAACCGCATTGCCTCGCTGCCAAATCTCCCAACATCGTATTTAGGACCTCCAAACGCCATCATCTCGATGGCACAGCATGCAAGGCCCATTGGCATCGGCATCAGCGAATTGGACCGTGCCCAGTTGACGACAGCATCAACCGTAGTCGTTAAGTATCCAGTCGTTGAATCCATCGCATAAAAGGCTAGTCGATTTTATGAAAATCTGTGCGCTCTGTTTCGCTAATCGAACTCGAGTCCCCCCTTTTTGATATCATACAACAGCCCCACTGCAAGAATGATGATAAATATCGTCACGGCCGCAAGTACCCCCATCCCAATCCCTGCCTCCAGGAAGTGTCGATGGCTGATCGCCCATGGATATAGGAAAACGACCTCAACATCAAACACAATAAAGATCATCGCAACCAGATAGAACTTTACAGAAAACCGCTGATGCGCCGTGCCAATGGGATCCATCCCACTCTCATAGGCGCCGACCTTTACCCGATTCGGTCTCCGTGGACCAAGGAGTCGCTGAGCAAGAAGCAACGTCAGGGCAAGGCCTGTGGCCAGCCCTAACATAATCAACAGTGCAGTGAATTCAGCACTCATATCAAATTGTTGATTTCCTACTGTAAACCATAAAAACTGTGTTATGCGTGAAGATACACATTGCTGCACTCATCTCAACTGCTGAGGGATAGAACCTGGAACCACAGATGATCCATACTATCAATCCCATACTCGCTACTACGGGCTGCCACGCGACTACTCCACCAGAAAAATGCAGACCACTGAACTAAACCGCGGTGGCAAACCCACTTTTCTGGTTACATTACGCCCAGACCCCTCCTCCACGAATCCGTGACCGTGAAGTTATACGCAGTAAGGAGAATTGAGGATTATATATTCAACTGCTAATCCCCAAATTTTACCTCCAGTCCGCGGTATAGGTCAAACGTGCGCTTGCAAGACGACCCAACCTGGGTGCACCGACAAACTCCCGGTGATCGCTGTTGGCCGCATTATTGACGCCAAGGTCTACCCGGAGTGTCGGATTGATTTCATAACCAGCACCTAAATCCACAACAAAATAGGATGGCACGTCACCGTCATAGGGCCCCGAAAGCATCCGAAATCCCTTTATGTAACGACCGGATGCATTTACACTGAACCCACTTCGGTGCTCGTATTGCCCACCAAACTTAAACTTCAAACTTGGCGCGTTCAGTGCAAGTACTTGGTCCTCATGGTCCTCATTCAATTCCGTCTGATCAAAAAAGTCATCACTCACCCAGGATAGATTTCCGAACAGGGAGAGTGCACGGGTAGCAAGCACCTGTAAGGATACATCGGCACCATAGTACTGGATATTTCCAAAATTAGGATAGGCTAGCATGATTTCTGGTACTTGACCGACCCCCGGATTATTCTCTCTGGGTTGCACGATTGCGATCGGTGTTGATGGATTTGGCAGCTGGCTGCCTGCGACATCTACCAATAGTTGCGCAGCCTGCTCCGCGGTCAAACCGAAGAGCCCGAGTGCACCGGCCAGTGTGGAATTATTCGCAATTCCTGTTGAAATATCCCGAACAAGATCCTGAGCCAAGGTCGGAACCAATACCAGTGGCGTACGCACTTGGAGGGAGCCTATGAAATTTTTCTTTGTCGCATAGTAGACATCCGCGGCAAACAATACCTTGTCACCAAGAATTCCCTTGTAGCCCACCTCAAAAGCTTGAGATATCGTCTGTTGGAGGGGATCCACATCCTCCAGATCTGTTAATCCAAAATCTATACTAAGCGTGCTGAGATTCAGTGCCCCTAGAACCCCTGGGCTGAACCCCTCTACTACCGTTGACGCGGGGCTGAAAGCATCCTTCAGCGCTGAAACCAATTGTATAGGTACATTCAGACCGGCATTGGCGAGCATCTGGGCAAGGTCTTCATCAGGGATTGCAACTAGTCCCTGGTACATCAGCCCATAGACTACTCCCGTACTGATCCCCACCGGGGTTGGAGCTCCCTCCGCCCCTGGCAATAGACTTGACGCAACAAGATCCGTTGATGCACCTAACGCCAGATAGTCTGGATTCCGCTCATAGGTAAAGCCGGTGGCCGCACCTCGTCCACGTACTTTTAAATTACCGGGTAGTACTGCAGCGACTATATCCAACCAGTTGTTGGTCGCCGAGGGGGATGAGAAACTGCGGTTATAGGTTGCGCGGAAGCTTGAGTTTGGAGTGGGCTTCACCACCAGTCCAACACGCGGGGAAGCCTGGACTTTGTCGACAACGTCATTGTAGTCCCCACGCAATGCCAGTGTCAATTCGACACGATTGGTGATTTTTGTCGTCGACTGCGCATACACCCCATATTCATCAATGTTATCATTATCCTCATTGCGTCCCAAGACAGTTCCTTTTGTATCTGGGCGGGTCAACTCAAAATCCACTCCCACAATCAATGACTGGCGGGCACCAAATTGCATATCGTACTGGGCCTGCATCACATACTCGCGAGAATGTTCGGTGACTGGCTCTCCCCCATACACATAAGAATCACCAGAATCATTGACGTTGACGAAAAATTGTGCAAAAAAGTTTTTGCTGGATAACCGTGCCTGGGCAAACGAATACCGATAGTTATCCCCTTGAATCGTGCCGATCCCACTTAACATCGCCCCCTTGAGTACACCGATTCCACCATTCAAGGACAATGTTGTCCCGGTTCCCAAGCGGAACGACAGATCCCCTGCAACGGTGTACTTGTTAACCTCTGTATCTCGCTCACCGTCCACGAAAAGCTGTACTGCATCGTCTGGATCAGGACACTGATCAAATTTGCTCGCTTCGAGAAGTGAAGGATCACAGCTCTGAAGAGCAAAATCCTCCGCGGTCGCATACGAACCGGTTACTTTGACACCAATGCGGTCAGTCAGTACCCTCGCAACCCGAGCTTGTACATTCATTTGAGATTGTTCTCCTCCACTGACCGAAACCGTAGCCCCTGGATGTGTAAAGGCATCCTTGGTGATGTAATGAATGACTCCTGCATCCACGCCCGCACCATAGAGTGCAGATCCCGGACCTCGCACAACTTCCACCCGATCCAGATCTACTGAAATGTTGGGCATCAGAGTGTGCAGGTTTACTCCAATAGCAGGTGAGCCGGCATCACGATAATCCGTCAAAACCAACGTAGCTCCGGAAAATACATTGCTGAAACCTCGCAGAACTACTTCATTCCGATCTATTCCGGTTTGGGCCATATCAAGTCCTGTGACAGCACGCAGAGACATAACTGTCGAAGGGACAACCGCGCGCGCGAGGTCCTGGGCCAAAATCACGTCAATGGATGCGGGCGCGTCCAATACTTTCTCCTGCCGTCGGCCAGCGGTAACCTGTATCTGTTCCAGATCCACTCCACTCACCAGACCTACATCAAGAGTCTGTGTTTCTACCCCGGAGAGATTGACTTCGATTTCAACGGACCTGTATCCCGTATAGGATATCCGAATGACGCCGGCTCCTTCCGGCAATCCCTCAAGTGTATACTGCCCGGATTCATCGGTAGCTGTCCCTTGTCCAGAGCCAACATGAACCACATTCGCCCCGAATAGTGGGAGGCTAGTCTCCGCATCTGTAACGACGCCGGTCACCGAGGCCGATTGAGCATAAACCCAACTGGGAGACACAAAAAACAGCAGAAATAAAACGATCCCAAAGATTTTTCTTGTAGTGCACATGGTTCTAGATTTTGTGAATGTTCGACACGATACGCTCAACCGCATGGTCTGGAATCAGCCTCAACACTATCCTTTCATAACTTCCCCATTGTTGCGCCTCGAATCCATCCTTTTCTAATTTAACACATAGAACTATAGATTGCCCACTCTTCAACTCCCGCGATCCGTTGTGTAGGTGAGTCGGAAAGACGCAACACGACCGAGCCTGGGAGCACCTACAAACTCACGGTGATTGCTGTTGAAAAGATTATTGATCCCTAGATCTGCACGAATTCCAGCCTTATAGATCGAATATCCCACGCCAACATCTACAATCGTATAGCTCTCAACTTCCCCTATATACTGCCCTGCAATGACAGGAAAACCCTTCATGAACCGCCCGGATGCTGTCAGCGATAAGCCATTCCTGCGCTGGTATTGCCCACCAAGCTTGAATTTGAAGCCGGGAGCGTTGAGCGCCAGTTCCAAATCCTCAGATCCTTCACCGAGTTCCGTGTGATCAAAATAATCGTCGCTGATCCAGGATGCATTCCCGAAAAACATCAGTTTATCACTGGCAAGGATCCGAGCTGAAATATCCATGCCGAAGTACTGAATGCTTCCAAAGATCGGATAGGTCAACATAAGCTCCGGGAAATGCCCCACCCCCATGTTATTCTCGTTTGTCTGTACGATCGCGATGGGAGTTTCACTGTCAGGAAGATCATCCCCGGCGACATTGACCAATATTTCCGCACCTTCTTGCGGAGTTAAGCCCAGTAACCCCAGTACATTTGCAATGTCTTCGTTTGCTGCGAACCCAGCCGAAATATCCCGGATGAGGTCCTGTTGCAGATTCGGGACGAGCACAAACGGAGTCTTGGCCTGAAGTGGACCGATAAAATTTTCCCGCTTCGCAAAATACCCATCCACTGTGAACAAGAGCTTATTGCGAACGATTCCTTTGTATCCGACCTCCCACGACTGGGTCATTGCAGGTTTAATTGGCCCCAAATCCGGGAGGTTATTCAGTTCAGGATCAGTCACAAGCTCCAGCGTACTGAGATTGGGTAATGCCAAAGTTCCAGGACTGAATCCCTGAACCGAGGTAACTTCCGGTCTTAGTCCCTGCTTCAAAAGGGAGATCAATGAGACGGGAACATTCACTCCTGCATCCGCCAGCATCATGGCCAGGTCAGCGTCCGGGATTGCTGCTAATCCCTCGTAAATCAGTCCGTACATCACACCGGTATCAATTCCAACGGGAGTTGGCACGCCTTCCATACCTGGAAGCATGCTGGAAGCCACAAGCGCCGTTGGAGCTCCGAGCGTCAAATAGTCCGGGTTCCGGGAATAGGTGAAGCCGCTTTCTCCACCGCGTGCCCGCACATTGAGATCTCCAAGGGAAGCAGCAACTATGTTCAGGAAATAGTCGGTGGCAAGCGGTGAGGAAAAGCTACGGTTGTATGTTGCACGCAGACTTGACGATGGTGTTGGTTTTAGAACAAGTGCAACCCGGGGAGATGTCTGAATGTCCGTCACTACGTTGTTGTAGTCTCCCCGAAGCGCGAGTGTCAATTCCAGTCGGTTCGAAATCTTTGTGGTTGACTGTACATATGCGCCGAATTTGTCCACATGCTCCAGCGTCACGTCAACGCCTGCGATCAATTCCTGCCGAGAGCCAATCGCCTGCCTGTACTGACCCTGCAGTACATACTCTTCCGAAACTTCTGTAATGAGATCTCCCCCGTATATGTATGAATCACGCGAATCGATTGCATTCACGTAAGCCTGCGCAAAGAATGGTCCGCTAGCCAATCGAAGCTGAGCATAGCCGGTAATCAACCCTTTGGCCTGAACGGTACCAATACTGCTGAGCATGGTCCCATCAAGGTTGGCAATACCCCCATTGACTGAAAGTGTGGTTTGACCATTCATGCGCCAATCCACGCTGCCCGACAATACCAACTTACGCTGCCGGATCTCACGTTCACCGTCTACGAACAGCTGCACGGCATCCTCTGGATCGGGGCACTCACTGAACCGCTCTGCTTCGAGAAGTAAGGGATCACAGTCCTGAAGGGCAAAATCGTTTGCCGTTGCATAGTTGCCAATCAATTTTACGCCAAGATTTTTTCCTAGGACGGTTGCGATGCGGCCCTGGACATTGAACATGGATCGCTGTCCCCCACTTACCGAGACCGTGGTTCCAGGATAACTGAACGCATCTTTGGAGATATAATGGATGACCCCGGTATCTCCACCGGGGCCATAAAGTGCGGATCCTGGCCCACGTACGACTTCGATTCGTTCCGTGTCAATAGCCAGGCTTGGCATGATATTATGCAGGTTGACCCCAACAGATGCCGCACCGGCTTTCCGGTAATCGGTCAGTACGTGAGTGGTCCGCGAAAAAACATTGTTGAATCCCCGGAGCACAATTTCATAGCGGTCCACCCCGGTTTGTACCATATCCACCCCCGTCACATTTCGCAGCGATTGCGCCATCGTCGGAGCAACGTCCAGTTGAAACTCCCTTGGGATGATTACATCAATGGATGCAGGCGCATCCAGCGCTTTCTCGTTCCGGCGCCCGGCTGTCACCTGAACCGGATCGAAATCCGTTCCTGGCACCAAAGCAACATTCCATATATAATTCTCGCCCGCAGTCAAGGTGATCTGAGACTCCTGGGCTGCATAGCCAACAAAACTGACACGCAGCGTATAGACTCCGGGAGCAAGATTACGGATCTCAAAGACTCCCTCCGTGTCCGTCGCACGTCCAATTGCCGTCCCCGTGATAAACACATTCGCGCCGATCAGCGGCAGGCCTGTTTCTGAATCAGTGACCTTGCCGGTAACCGCCCCCGTCTGTGCAAAAACAGGCTCGGCAAGAACGCAAACGACCACGCTCACCAGCAGGGTACGCATCGCTCGATCGGCTATTCCGCACAACATGAATCAAACCGTGGTTTTAACTCCTTGCAAAAAAACCTTCAGGCAATATATCATGCCCTTCGATTTTTTTGTGATGAATCAAGGGTTAGAGCTTGTAATTCCTACGCGTGAGAAAAGTAAATCCACCTGTTTCGTATGGTGGGCTGCATTGAAGAGATCTCGAACCTCTTCCGCGGAGGTATGGGACATGACCTCCGCAGAAGCCAGGACCAACGACTCAAATGGCTTCCCTTCCTTCCAACTTTGCATTGCAAGAGGCTGAACCAAGTCGTATGCTTCTTCGCGTGTCAGCCCATGGTCAATTAGATGTAACATCAATCGCTGACTGTTATATAAACCGTAGGTCGCATCCAGGTTCTTCTGCATGCGATCAGGATAGACAACCAGGTTTTGAAGGATGCGTGTCAATCTCAGCAGGGCGTAGTGTACGACCGTGGTTGCGTCGGGGAGAATCACACGTTCCACACTGGAATGTGAAATATCTCTTTCATGCCACAAGGCCACATTTTCCATTGCTGCCACCATATAACCGCGCAGTAACCGTGCACAACCCGTAATATTTTCGCTGCCTATGGGATTGCGTTTATGCGGCATGGCACTGGAGCCTTTCTGCCCTTTCCCAAACGCTTCCTCGACCTCTCTGACTTCGCTACGTTGCAAGTGGCGAATTTCTACGGCGATCTTTTCAAGGCTGGCCCCTATGAGTGCCAGCACGCTCACGTAATGCGCATGGCGATCCCGCTGGATTACCTGGGTAGCAATCGGCTCCGGTTTAAGGCCAAGGAGTTCGCAGGTGATTCGTTCAACCTCCGGTGGCGTATGGGCGAACGTCCCGACGGCTCCAGACAATTTCCCTGTTCGAACCTCCTCGGCCGCCGCTTTGAACCGTTTTAGGTTTCGACCCATCTCTGCATGGTAGAGCGCGAGCTTTAGCCCGAAGGTGGTGGGTTCCGCATGCACTCCATGGGTTCTGCCCATCATCAGAGTATCACGGTGCTCAAGGGCCCGGCCACGCAAGACCTTGAGTAGGGCTTCAAGGGCTTCTTCAATGAACTGATTCGCCTCCGCAAGCCGTACAGACCAAGCCGTATCTACAACATCGGATGAGGTAAGACCATAATGGACCCACTTCTTTTCCGGCCCGAGTCCTTCACTGACCGCGCGCGTAAACGCAACCACATCGTGCCGCGTAGATTTTTCTATCTCATGAATCCGCTGCAGGTCGAAGGATGCATTTTCCCGAAGCGTTTGAACTTCATCTTCGGGAATGACCCCGATCCTAGACCATGCCTCACAAACCGCCAACTCCACCTGAAGCCACACCTCAAACTGGCGCTGCTCACTCCAGAGTTCCTGCATTTCCGGATGAGTGTATCGCTGAATCATACGCTTCTTAGTCTGTGATTCCCTGAATATACAATTGAAGGGGTTGGATCACTGCAGATTCGGTCATGAACGCACAGTCTCGATGTCCCTTGAACATGGTCCTGTGCCTGAACATTTCGGATCCCGGTGGTCTCAGTTCTCACAACGAATCACGCTTATCCCTCAGACGCGTGTACAATAATCTCCGGGCCCGGAAAATGTGCGCCTTGACGGTTCCGAGTGGGAGATTCAGTTCCTGAGCTATTTCTTCGTAGGATTTTTCCTGCTGGTGCCGCATTACGATTACGCGGTGATACTTGGGAGGCAGCGAATCAATCGCTTCCTGAATGATATTCGTGCGCTGTCCACCCTCAATTCTACGGTCCGGCCGGTACGTGGTATCGGGGACTTGCTGACGGACCTCACCCTCTTTGGTCTGTGTTGGCTTGTCCAGCGAGATTGTGGCCAGCCTTCGCTTGCGCTTATGGTCAATCGCATGATTGGACGCAATCTTGTAGAGCCAGGTCGAAAACGCGTAACTAGTAGAGTACGTATCCAACGCTTTGAATGCTTTCATGAACGCCTCCTGAACCAAATCCTCGATTCCTTTTGTATCCCCAATCGTACGCTTGATGTGCAGAGACAGCCCTTTCTGGTATTTTTGAACGAGCAGTGCGTACGCACGCTGATCCCCTTCCAGTGCCCGGGAAACCAGCTCACGATCCTTCTGACTGGACGCTGACCATCCGGTCTTCGTCTGATCTTCAGGCATTCGGTTCATCCACTCATGTGCGACGATACTAGTTGTCGAGCGAGCTAGTTATCCGGGGATACAGGCAGTTCACGCGTCTCCTTGTAGGTACTCAGAACAATGCTGGTTCTCGTGCCGGTTACACCTGGCCAGGATTGAATACTGCCAAGCAATCGCTCCAACGAGGTCGTATCATGCGATCTAACCTTCAGAATATGAGAGCCTTCTCCCGTGATCGAATGC
>JAPPBZ010000205.1:8377-14930 GCA_026702635.1 Bacteroidota bacterium | reverse complement strand
TGGACACGGGCGATTGCACCACTGGACCATCACGACCCGAGATCCCGAACACCCAATCATGGCAGGATTACCGGAGATGTGGCTGCACCCTTTTGATGAACTCTATCATGGTCAGCGCGGCCCGGCAGAAGGGATGAACGTCCTTGCAACCGCATGGAGTGATACAGAATCCGGGGGAACTGGAAGGCACGAACTCATGGTTTGGTGGACTGAATTCGGCGAGGGCAAAGTCTTGACATTCCTGCCTGGTCATCTATGGGGTGGACAGGAGGATGATCGCGCGCTTCGGTGCGTGGGATTTCGGACGCTGCTTCAGCGCAGCGCAGAATGGTTGGCAACCGGCAAGGTCACCCTACCTGTACCCGAGAATTTCCCGACGGCAGACGAGATTTCGATCGTTCGGGAATGAGTCGATTCAAGCACGGGCCGTCAGTGCATCAAGATTAAAGCCCTCCGTCCCCCGCACACTCAGATTGATGTTGCCCGTCTAGCCCACACCGATTAGTTTTCGGCGCAATTTCTGTGAAAATTGTTCGAGACTTGTTGCACTATTGGTATGGTGATCAATGCAGTAGGCATCAAATCACAGGCAAGGCTTATTTCCGCAATGCCATGCTATCGCCACTGGGTCATGCGCAGATTTTCTGACTCTGAAGAAATTGTTGGCTCAAGAAACTTTGCAAAAACCTGTCTGAGGAATTCAGGAATTACGATCATCATTATGAGAAACAGGGAGTTAAGATGGAAGCAACATGTGTAGGCTAAGTCAAAATCTGACTTTGATTTAGCCTAAACATAGGAGGCCAGTGCGTCCCGGTCGTCGCAGTCATCGATCCCCGGCAAAGTGGTAAGACGACCGCAATGATTACTCTGGATCGTCGCTCTTTTTTAAACGTGCCAACGCGGACAGATTTGAAAAATTACGGGTCAGATACATGGTGATTGCCAAGAGCAGGAATAGACCAATGCTGCCGGCCAGAAGGGCGTAGTCCTGTAATTGCAAGAGCAGGAAAATGAACGTGTACAGAATGGCCAGGATGCCTGCAGTCAACAATCCAACGCCGAGTGAGCGATAAATCGCTCTAGCGTAGAGTGCCGCGAGCCCGATCGTTGCGATGCTGGAAAGGACATAGGCCAAATCAAATGCCATGTGCTCTCCGAGCGCAAGGAGCATCAGAAAGAACAGGACAAGATCCAATCCCACCAGTATATACTGGAACGGGTGTGCCCGCAGACCAATCCGCAACTCAGTCAGAAAGAACGCCAGTAAAGTCAAACCGATCAGCAAAAATCCATAACGGGTAGATCGCTGTGTTTTGCGGTATTGATCTATCGGAGGATAGAGTGAAACACCGAACGCAGAAGAGTCCAGCAATGAGTCCTCACTCTCCCCACGCCATGACTGGCCGAATGCCCGGTTTAAGTCCAGAACCTGCCAGCTGGCAGAAAAGCCATCTTCTGTGATCGTTCGTTCATCAGGAAGGAAGGCGCCCCGAAAGCTGGGCGAAGGCCAGGAGGAAGAAAGGTCAATCCGAGTTGTCTTGCCTACAGGGATGAACATCAGTTCATCGTTCCCATTAAGTCCAAGGCTGAAGCTGAACTCGCTGGGTTCATTCGCCGTCACCGGAGTGCTGACTCCCGCCGGTGCCAATATGCTTGCCTCCTGCATCCCTGACACGAAGGTCAGAGACGTGTCAGACCAGTTGACCAGGATCTCGTCCTTAATCCCCCGCATATCCGTGATCCCAAGTGCAATAAAGGCCTCCTGCCACCGGATATCGTCTTCGTTAATCGACCATCGGCTAAAGTCCGCTTCCGGGAAGCTTCCACTGATCGTAAGGTCTGCAGAATAAAGGATCACCTGGTAGATACCCCTGTATCGGATTTCCGGTTCGACGGTACCGGTGATCGTGAGCGAATCCGGGAGAAAAAATGCGTAACGCACGGTCACAGGAGATTCCCCAGACGTGCCACTGACATATTCGGAACTGGAATAGGGGACGACCATCACGGGCCCCAGGAGGGTCTGTTTTTCGCTCCATTCGCTCCCTGTATTGGAAAGAGTCTCCTCACGCCGCTCACTGCGATCAAGGATCAGTTGCCCAACGATTGCAACAGGAATCATCAAGATCAATGTGATCAGAGCGATAGCGACCAGGCGCAACTCAATAGATTTGCCTAGGCGTTCAAGGATTTCGTGTGCCATAAATTCAGGATTGATATTCTTCTATCGGGGGGCAAGAGCAAACCAAATTCCGGTCACCATACGCCTCGTCAATTCTGCGGACTGTGGGCCAAAACTTGTGATCTCTGGTCCAAGGCGCAGGGAATGCTGCTTGTGTTCTAGTATAAGGGAGATCGTATTCATCCGAACATACCAATGCTGTAGTATGCGGTGCCTGTTTAAGAATGTTGCGTTTTTTGTCCTGAACTCCTTCTTCAATTTCTGCTATTTCCGCGCGAATCGCAATCATTGCCTCACAAAAACGATCAAGCTCTGCTTTGGATTCGCTTTCAGTAGGTTCGATCATCATGGTGCCAGCAACGGGCCAGGACATCGTAGGCGCGTGGTAACCATAATCCATCAGACGTTTCGCAATGTCAACCGCATCAATACCGGCAGTACGTTTGAGTGGTCGTACATCAAGGATGAATTCATGGGCTACATGCCCATTCCGGCCACGAAACAGGACCTCATAGTGCTCGGATAAACGTTGAGCCAGATAGTTGGCATTCAGGATTGCAACTTCCGAGGCGCGCCGAAGTCCATTGGGACCGAGAAGCGCAATATAGGCCCAACTGATCAGAAGGATACTCGCACTTCCGTACGGGGCCGCTGCGACGGGGCCGATTGCCTGGTCTCCACCTGTTGGGATGAGTGGATGTCCTGGTAGAAAAGGTGCAAGATGATCTGCAACGCAAATGGGGCCTACGCCCGGCCCGCCACCGCCATGCGGGATGGCAAAGGTTTTATGCAGATTTAGATGACACACATCGGCTCCAAAATCTCCAGGCTTACACAGACCTACCTGGGCATTCATATTGGCACCATCCAGATACACCTGCCCCCCGTGCACATGCACTATGTCGCAAATTTCACGGATCTGCTCTTCAAACACCCCATACGTTGTTGGATACGTGATCATGAGCGCCGCCAGATGGTCGCTGTGCTGTGAAAGCTTTTTACTCAGGTCTTCGAAATCAATATCCCCGCTTTTTAGTGTCTTCACGACCACAACTTTCATTCCCGCCATCACAGCACTGGCAGGATTTGTACCATGGGCAGAGTCGGGGACGAGACATACGTTTCGGTGTGCCTCGCCTTTACTGGCCAGATAGGCTTGAATGACTAGGAGTCCTGCATACTCACCACTCGCGCCTGAATTTGGTTGCAGGGACACTGCTGAAAACCCCGTCAACTCACTCAGCCATCGCTCAAGATCTGAAAAGATCTCCTGGTAGCCACTGGCTTGGTCAAGGGGAATAAATGGATGCAGTCCATTATAGTCGGCCCAGCTCACCGCAGCCAATTGCACGGCCGCATTCAGCTTCATCGTACAGGAACCGAGCGGGATCATGCTGGTCGTCAGGGACAGGTCACGCGCCGCAAGGCGGTGAAGGTAGCGCATCAACTCTGTTTCCGAGCGGTACTGACTGAAAATAGGATGAGTCAAATATGAAGTCACACGGGGCAAGATGCCTTGATAAGACGTTGGCATGGATGTGACCAGTTCTCCAGCGTTGGACGTTCCTGTAATAAACAGGGAAAGCAGGGTGTTGACATGCGCTTCTGTGGTGGTCTCGTTTAGAGAGATACAGACACTGCCATCGGGTAGATACCGTAGGTTGACCCCTTGGGCTTCTGCTTCTTTTTGAAGATCGTCGGGTGGATTCTCAATACAGATCGTATCAAAAAAGTCCTGATGTCGTAGGCGGTAGCCATTTTTTTGCAATCCTTTTGCAAGAGCAAGCGTCCACATATGGACACTCTGGGCAATGTTTCTAATTCCCTCTGCACCATGAAAAACGGCGTAGGCACCGGCCAGTACAGCAAGCAACACCTGTGCGGTGCAGATATTGCTTGTTGCGCGTGCTCTTTTGATGTGTTGCTCTCGCATCTGCAGAGCCATGCGTAATGCGGGTTTGCCGTCCATATCCACGGTAACACCAATCATGCGCCCAGGAACTTGACGGCGGAAGGCCATTTTTGTGGAAAAGAATGCGGCATGCGGGCCTCCATACCCGAGCGGCACTCCAAATCGCTGAGAATTACCCACTACTGCATCGGCCCCAAATTGTCCAGGTGCACGGAGTAAAGCCAGGCTAAGTAGATCTGCAGCCACCGCTACGTATGCACCTGCCTGATGGGCTTCTTTACAGATCTCTTCATAGTCATCAATCACTCCATCTGAAGCCGGGTATTGAACCAGTGCTCCGAACACATCGGGAGTAAATTCAAAAGATGTATGATCGGTAACGACTAAATCTATCCCCAGAGGAATGGATCTTGCCTTCACCACACTGATCGTTTGGGGATGGCAGTTGGTAGAGACGAGAAACTTGTTGCGCTTGCGCGCAAGCCGAAAGAACATCATCATGGCTTCTGCCGCTGCCGTTGCTTCGTCTAATAAAGAAGCATTGGCAATCTCCATACCAGTAAGGTCAATCACAGCAGTCTGAAAGTTTAAAAGCGCTTCCAGACGCCCTTGAGAAATTTCGGCCTGGTAGGGAGTATACTGCGTGTACCAGGATGGATTTTCCAGAACCGAGCGCAAGATCGCCCGTGGGGTGATCGTGTCATGATATCCCATCCCGATATAGGATCGAAAGATCTTGTTGCGGCGCCCAATAGTCCTTAAATCGGAAATCACAACATGCTCTGGACGGGCTTCGGGCACCTCCAGGGGCCGGTCATCCAGGATAGATTCAGGGATCGTTTCCTGAATCAACTCATCCAGTGAACCAAGATCGAGCGTTTCCACCATGCCCTGAACATCTGTCTTTGATGGGCCGATATGGCGGGCGGCAAAACGATCTGCATGTGGTAGATGTGTCGCCATTGCTAATCAGTTATGTGTCGCGAGATAAATAGACCGTGAATTTTCCAAAAATCCAGTTAAGACCGGGTTAGTGACCAAGAGAGAGGAACTTCAACGCCTGATGAGCCGCCTGTTGTTCAGCCTTCTTTTTACTAGTTGCCTGCCCTTTTCCGAGGCGGTCCCCACTGACATAAACATGAATGGTAAAGATGCGGTCGTGTGGAGGACCACTTGTGTCTGTAACAAGGTACTCTGGCTGCGACCAACCCCTTGACTGTACAAATTCCTGAAGCCTGCTTTTATAGTTATCATCTTTAGTGACGAGTTCCTGCAAATCCACTCGCTCCAAGATGTGCTGATGAATAAAATTTCGGGAATTGGTTATACCACTATCGAGATGAATTGCACCAATGATGGACTCCAGGCAGTCGGCCAGAACGGAATCATTTACGTACCCGCCCTGGGGTTCGACATAGGGATTGAATTCAACGAATTCACCTAACCCAAGATCATGAGCCGTCTTTGCACAGGCGTCTCCGCTGACCAGTTTGGATCGCATATCCGTCAGGAACCCTTCCATTTCCTCGGGAAACCTCTCGTAGAGATATTCTGCGACGACTGCCCCCAGGATTGCGTCCCCCAGAAACTCTAGTCGTTCGTAGGACTGGAGTGGCCCGTATGTCTGATTACGCTCCACGGAGGGATGTCGCAGTGCCTTTTCAAACAGGGAGAAGTTGTAGATACGGATCCCGAGGACCGCTTCGAGCTTCATCCAGCGGGAATGCTTTCTGCGCTGAAGAATGCGTCGCAGTGTTTGACCAAATCGTGCGATCATGCAACTACACACTCAAAATGGAGTATCCCTGACGGTTTCTGTCTCTGAAAATAGTTTCCCCGTTAATCATGATTTGGGTAATCGTTCCGGTCATAGCAATTCTAGCTTCTTTTTCTTACAAGGCCTTCGAAAAATGGATAAAATACAAGAAGGCGCGAATGGACGCACCGCTCGCAGATGAATATGTCGCACGGTTAAACGAAACGGAAGATGCACTTGAAGCGGCACACCGACGCATCGAAAACCTCGAATCAATTGTAGTCTCTCGATTACTTGAGGATCCTTCCCGAAAGGAAACGGTGAATCTGGAAGCATCCGAGATGATCGCACAAAGTGCCAAGGTAGATCGGATATAATTATTCCGCCCATTTCAGGGTGCATTCGTCGCAATTGCACTCGTAGGATTTGTCGTACTCTGGACAGGAAAGTCAGACATCGTGGCAAGGCTGCATTAGAGGAGTTAACCACCCGTCTTGAGGCGACAGAGAACGAGGTGAACGTGCCTAGGTGCAGGGTTGAGGACCTGGAAACCATCCCAGCCAATGAAACCTAGCCAGAAGAGCACACGGTACGACAGTCGACTGATTCTTACTTTTTGATTGCTCAGGATGTCATAAGCGCGGCGGAAGATCTCCCTACCTCCTCGTTATGATCCCATTACGTACTGCCATCATCAAAC
>JAPPBZ010000205.1:0-8367 GCA_026702635.1 Bacteroidota bacterium | reverse complement strand
ACAAGGCGGTCAAGACGCCCGCGCCCGGCGCGTCGCCCGAGGCCTTGTCGGTCGTCGTTGCGCCGTTCTTCGAGGATCCGAACAGAATAGGTAACACGGTAAATCGCATTTGCCTTATCGTCGCTGATGAGAATGGATCCATCGGGGAGGGTTTCAACATCTACAGGCCGTCCCCAGTCGTCCTGACCATCCAGCCAACCCTCAGCAAAAACCTCCTGACCCGTAGCCATCCCCGCTTCGTCGAAGTGAATCAGTTTAATACGATAACCAATTTTCTCCCTGCGATTCCATGACCCGTGCTCCGCAATAAACGCCTGGTTCTGATACTCTTCTGGGAACATCGTACCCGTATAGAAATCAATGCCCAGAGGTGCCACATGCGGACCGAGCAAAATTGCGGGTGGGGTGAACTCATCTGCTGTACGCCCCTCTCCAAACTCGGGGTCTGGAGTATCCCCCTGATGATAGTAGGGATATCCAAAATGCAGCCCCGGCTCCGGTGCGTGATTCAATTCACAGGAGGGCAAATTATCTGTGATGGCGGGATCAGGGCTGATGTTGTCACTTCCGTTATCTGTAATCCACAGCTCGCCTGTCACGGGGTGCCAATCAAAGCCGACCGTATTTCGGATGCCTCGTGCATACACTTCTCTTTCTGATCCATCTGCATTCATGCGCAGAACCGTGGCAAAAGGGTCTGGCTCCTCACAGACATTGCAAGGAGCGCCTACGGGTACGTACAGCTTTCCGTCTGGGCCGAACGCGATAAATTTCCAACCATGATGTCGTTCAGTTGGCAGATCGTCTACGATGACAACCGGCCCTGGCGGATCCTGGAGCTGGGAGTCAATATCATCGTATCGCAGAATGCGGCTGACCGCAGCAACATATAGCGATCCGTCCCGATATGCTAATCCTGTGGGTAACTCAAGATCTTCGGCAATCAGAAACAACCCTTCTGCGTGCATGTCGCCATCAGAGTCCACGACTGCATGGACGGTGCCATTTTGGCGCGAACCAACATACAGTACACCATTCGGTGAAAGTGCCATCTGTCTAGCATTCGGTACACTGTCCGCGTATACCTCAATTGTAAATCCTTCCGGCAAAACAATTTTTTCTAATGGAAGATGGTCATCCGACCAATAAAGATGCGTGGCAGCAAGCACCAGAACGGTGATCACCAACAATGAAATCCTGCGCATGAGACAAGAATTAGTGGTTAACTGATACAGGCAATCTATCGTCACCTAACATTCGATCCAATAGATTTCGACAAATTAAGGCGACGGCAGTAACTTTGCAACATGACTATCGTGTCAAATTCATGAAACTGGGTCCAGACGACACGCCACAACTCTACGCCTCAGACCTTCAACGGTTTTCCGTGTGCAAACATATCACCTATCTGGACCTAAGAAAGGCGCGAGGAGAAGATCTTAAAGTCACTCCTGATTCAGAAGATCTGAAACTCCTCAGCCAATTGGGGAATGAACATGAACAGAGTTACCTGAACTCTCTTGAGGGCGCAGGCAAGACAATTGTTTCAATTCAGCAAGGCCCTGATGCGGTTCAAGAAACAGTTGCTGCACTCTATAGAGGGGTTGATGTGATCTATCAGGGTGCACTCCAAGGGCATAATTGGCACGGCTATGTAGATTTTTTGGAGCGTGTTGAAAAGCCCTCTGACCTGGGGAGTTATTCCTATGAAGTCGTTGACACGAAGCTGAAACGTACACCCGATCCCAAGCATATCCTGCAACTGGTTGTCTATTCCGACTTACTGGGAAACATTCAGGGGCTTCAGCCCGAGTATGGGCACTTACAACTTGGGGGAGGCGACCGATCTACACACAGACTGGATGAATATGCAGACTATGTACGTCAATTGCGAAAGCGATTGATACAGTTTGTAGAGAATCCCGAGGATACCATCCCGAGGCGATGCCCCGAGTGTGACTTGTGCCGATGGCGCGATAGATGCAACATTCAGTGGGAAAAGGAGGATAGCCTCTATATGGTTGCCGGTATCCGCGGGCAGCAGGTGATGCGTTTGGAGAGTGCAGGAATCACAACAATGGAGGCGTTGGCAAATCTCGAGAAACGTGACAAGGTGGCCAAGATGGCCCCTGAAACTCTGGAAAACCTTCATACCCAGGCACGACTGCAGGTAGGACGACGAAACGGCAGTGGACCTACCTCTCACTTACGACCTCATGTCAAGGGCAAGGGGTTTGATCTGTTACCCAAACCTGATCCAGGAGATCTATTCTATGACATTGAAGGCAATCCACATTATCGTGAAAATGGGGAAGAAGGGTTGGAATATTTACACGGCATCTGGTTCCGCAGCCAGTTCAAAGCCCTCTGGGCCCACGATCATTCCGAGGAGCACCAGAGACTCCGAGATCTTTTTGAATTCTTCCAGCAGCAAATTGAGCAATTCCCCGACGCGCATATCTATCACTACGCTCCCTACGAAATGACGGCCCTTCGCCGTCTGACCATCAAGTACAGCTTTGGCGAAGAAATACTGGACGGCTGGCAGAGGGAAAAGAGGTTCGTTGACCTCTATGCTGTTGTGCGTGGAGGTATCTTCACGTCTGAAGAAAATTATTCCCTCAAAAGCCTTGAGGTTTTCTATATGGGAGGCCGGACAGGGAGTGTGACGACTGCATCTGGGTCAATCATTGCATACAATAACTGGCGGCTTAAGAGGGATGCAGAAGATCCAACCGCTGCCGAAGATCTCAAGGAGCTGGAGCATTACAATCAGGTGGATTGCGAATCTACCGAAAAGCTCCGCGATTGGCTGCTCTCTCTGCGTCCTGGACTTATCCAATCCAAACCGGCAGAATTAGGCGAGGCTCAAACCGAGCGATCACTTGAGCAAGCTCAGACCATCGAAGAATTCAAAGAAAAAATCATTAATTCTTCCATACCTCCCCGATTGAAAAAAGCCCTGATTAACCTGGGGCTCTTCCATTACCGTGAAAAGAAACCGCAGGCTTGGGCCGTGTTTGATGCATCCAAGAAATCTTTTGAGGACCTGATCGAAGATACGGATTGCCTGGCCGGCCTGCGCGTCAGAAAACGATACCCTGCAAATCGGTCAATTGAGGGCAAGTACTCCTTTCCCCCACAGTTCACGAAATTATCCACGGATAAGGATGCCTGTATTGCAGCGTCCGATGAGGCGATCAAGACGGTCACAATCCAAGACCTCGACGCAAAGAAGCGTGAGGTGACCCTGAGGATCGGTAAAAAATCAGAGAAATACCTAACCGATCAGTTGGATCTGCTCCCCTCCTTTGCAATACGAACAGATGTGATTGAAGATGCCATTCATAGACTAACCGAGCACATATGCTCGGGGAATACACCACCGGCAGCGAACGACCTCCTTGATCGGAATACTCCTAAATTGAGTGATCCTTCTGTTTTGAGCAAGGAAAATCTTCCTTCAGTCCCTCGAATGCAGCAGGTCGTGAATGGGATGCAATCCACCGTACTTATGGTCCAAGGGCCTCCCGGAACGGGGAAAACCTACGTTTCTGCAAGAGCGATTCTGTCGCTCGTTCGTCAGGGATACCGTGTTGCCGTATCCTCCAATAGCCACGAAGCAATTCGTAATGTATTGACAGGATGTGCTGATGCTGCCGTAGAGCACCCCCCAATGCCGACGATCGTCCACAAGATCTCTAGTAGAACAAAACTGGCGACTGATCCTCCATACCCGGTCACAACCTCAAATGATGACCCCTCCCTTTCCAAAGCGAGTATTGTCGGCGGAACTGCATGGCTTTTTTGTCGACCTGAGATGGCCGATCAATTCGACTACCTCTTTATTGATGAAGCTGGCCAGGTATCCCTGGCAAACCTGTTTGGGATGTCCCTGAGTGCCAAAAATATTGTGATGATTGGCGATCCTTGTCAGCTGCCACAAGTAATTCAGGCCAGCCATCCAGAACCAGCTAGCCTATCCTGTCTGGAATGGATGCTTGGAGCCAGCCGACTTGTGGAACCGGAGAAAGGTATCTTTCTTGAAGAGACTTGGCGGATGCACCCCAAACTATGCAAGTACATTTCCGAGCAATTCTACGAAGGGCGCCTTCATGCCAACCCAGACACCGTACATCAGGCGGTGCTTACGCCATCTCTCCCAGAGGCAGGTGCTTATCATGTTCCAATCACTCACCAGGAGCCTCGCATGCAGCACTGTGAAGAAGAAGGCCAAGCGATCAACTCTGTCATTGGACGTTTGCTTAAGGGTTCCTGGAGGGATCGTCATCGGGTGACCAAGCCGATTAGGCCCAAGGATATTATTGTCGTGGCCCCTTTCAACGCACAGGTAAATATGCTGCGCGAATTACTTCCAGATACGGTCAGGGTGGGAACGGTAGACAAATTCCAAGGACAGGAGGCTGCCGTAGCCTTGGTCTCAATGACCTCAACATCAGCAGACGATACTCCTCGGGGAATGGGATTTTTGCTTTCCAGAAATCGTATTAATGTAGCTCTGAGCCGAGGGAAAGCACTAAGTCTAGTCTTCGCATCGCCGCGACTCTTAGAATCAAATTGCAAAACAACCACTCAAATCCGGTTGGTAAACGCCCTTTGTGCCTTGGACACACTTAATCTCAAATTGTAACATGTACTCTCTCAAACCTATCAGCGCCTCTCTATTCGTTCTGTTTTTTACCGTCTCTGCGTTTGCGCAGGAATCAGAACTCTCCGTAGCGACGATCATGCAGGACCCTGCTTCATACATCGGGGATTGGCCCTCCACGCCATATTGGAGTGAAGATGGGCAAACACTCTATTTCAATTGGAACCCGATGGGGAAATTTGAAAGTGATTCACTCTTCAAAATCACACGGGAGGATCTGACACCGCAACAGGTATCCCGAGATGAGCAACTCAACCAAGGGCCCGTCTTCGATGGCTGGCAACATGGTGAGCATGTATACGACTCCGATTTTTCTCACAAAGTTTACGTCCGAAGAGGTGATCTGTATCTTTTCGAGCGCGAGACGGGTACCCAAACGCGTCTGACCCAAACACGCGGTTTTGAGGGTTCACCTCGGTTTGCACTTGCAGGAGATGCGATCATTTTCGAGCGCGATGACAACCTCTATAAACTGGCTCTTGATTCCGGCAAACTGGCTCAACTCACCGACCTCAGAGATGGACGTGCCCCCAGTGAATCAAAACCGGATGAACAGGGCGCTTTCCTTGAAGCACAACAGTCCGAGCTCTTTGAAATCATCCGTGAAGAGCAAGAAGAAGACGAGCTCCGTACCGCTGCCCGTGAACGGGATGAAAACGCACTTAATCCGCCACCAACATGGTATGCAGGATCAAAATCAATATCACAACTGCAACTGGATCCAACCGAGCGCTATGTCTCTTTTGTAACCTCTCCTCCCCCCGAGTCCGGTAAACGTACACGGGCAATGGACTGGGTGACCGAAAGTGGATATACGGAAGTGCTTAACGCGCGGGTTAAAGTAGGCCGGGTACCTCAGGAGCGTAATCTTCATATACAGGATTTGACGCGCGATACGACGTATCAGATTGATCTACATCAACTGGAGGGAGCTTATGACGTGCCAAAATACATGCGTGAAGAGGGAGTGGAGGTAGATTCGTCCAAATCCAAGCGGACGCTGTTTAGCTTCGGTCCGTTTTGGAGCGCAGATGGCAAACATGCAGTCCTCGAGGTGCGGACAGACGATAACAAGGATCGATGGCTCGCGCGACTGGATCCTGCAACCGGCACGCTGGATCTCCTGGACCGTCAACATGATGAGGCCTGGATTGCGGGGCCGGGGATTTCCTGGTTCGGAGGTGGCAGCACCGGCGGATGGCTCCCGGATAACCGGCATTATTATTTCCAGAGCGAAGCGAGCGGCCACAGTCACCTATATACGGTCAATGTTGAAACTGGCGAAGTGAATCAGCTTACCGAGGGTCCATTCGAGGTTTTTGACCCCGAACTTTCCCAGGACGGGCGTACATGGTTTTTTACCAGCAGCGAAGGCTCGCCATCAATACGTCATTTTTATCGGATGCCGGTCACGGGTGGAAAGCGTGAGCGACTGACAACATTGCCCGGACGCAATGCAGCGGTGATCGCACCTGATGGAGATATGCTTGGCATTTTGAATTCGATTCAGACCCGTCCACCCGAGGTATTTGTGCAGGTACCCACGGAGGAAGCTGCCCGGATCACCCATTCACAGACCGAAACCTGGCTTGCGTATTCTTGGCGTGCGCCGAAAACGATTCACTTTGAAGCGTCTGATGGGGTCATGGTCCCGGCTCATGTCTTTGAACCAGTTGAGCCCAATGGTGCTGCAGTCCTCTTCGTGCATGGGGCAGGTTACATGCAGAATGTCCACGATGGGTGGTCCAGCTACTACCGAGAATACATGTTCCACAACCTTCTGGCGGATCTTGGTTATGTGGTCATTCAAGTCGACTTTCGGGCCTCCGCCGGATATGGCAGGGACTGGCGCACAGCGATCTATCGCCATATGGGAGGGCGCGATCTGCAAGACTATGTGGATGCGTCGCAGTATATCACAGAGACCTATGGCATTGGCCCCGATCATATCGGGATCTACGGAGGCTCCTACGGCGGGTTCATTACTCTGATGGCGCTCTTTACGGAGCCGGAATACTTTGGTGCTGGAGCAGCCCTGAGGAGTGTGACTGACTGGGCGCACTACAATCACACGTACACCTCCAACATTTTGAATACACCGGCAACTGACTCATTGGCGTTCGCCCGCAGTTCACCGATCAATTTTGCGGAAGGGTTGGAGGACCCGCTACTCATGCCACACGGCATGATCGACCTGAACGTGCAATTCCAGGATATCGTCCGACTTGGTCAGCGTCTGATCGAGCTTGGCAAGGAAGACTGGGAAATTGCCCTCTATCCTGTCGAAGGGCATGGCTTCCAGGAGCCATCCAGTTGGACAGATGAATACCGTAGAATACTCAAGCTTTTTGAAGGACACATTCGCCCTTAGCGCTCCCAATTGGGGACGGTCAGATTCAGGGGGTCTGACCATCGAGCACTTTCATGTTTGAGCAGTTCGCGCATCTCGGAAAGCTTCGCTCCGTGCGTGGAATCTGCTGTCAGGTTGTTCGTCTCGTACGGATCCGTGTTCAGATCGAAGAGCTGTTCGGTGTGGACTCCATCTACCTGATACTGGATATGCTTCCACCCATCTGCCGTGCGCACTCCACGCTGAAGATCCCGATACGCATAAAATGCTGCCTGACGTCCCAGCAACTGGGAGTCCTCAATTATGGGCCGTAGGCTTTCCCCCTCAACGGTTGGGGGCAGAGGGAGGTTCAGATACTCCGCGATGGTTGGGAATATGTCGAAAACGTATACTAACTGACTGCGCTGTTCATTTGCGGGAATCCCCGGGCCTGCGATGATGAGCGGGACCCGCATGCTGTGCTCATACAGATTTTGTTTTCCCAGAAGTCCGTGGCTACCAACCGCCAGCCCATTGTCTCCTGCCATCACAATGAGGGTGTTTCCCAGTTGTCCATTTTCTTCTAGTGCAGCGATAATGCGCCCGATCTGGGCATCCAGCTCACTGATCATTCCGTAATAAAGCGCGAGTTCCTCGCGTGCGATCATTTCAGTTCGAGGGTGCTCCCGAAGCATCTCATCCCGAACCTTCAACTCACCATTATCAAAGGGATGCTCTGGTAAATAATTGGGTGGTAGAGAGATTGAATCTGGATGATACCAACTCGCAAAGGGTTCAGGTGGAGTTCTTGGATCGTGTGGAGAGGTGAAGGATACATAAGCAAAAAATGGCTGGTCCATTACGCTGGCTTCCGCCAAAAAATCAATTGCCGCATCCGCGTAGAGTGTACTTGAGTATCCTTCGACGTTACGGCGGGCCGTATTGGGGTACGCACCTGTAGAATCAAATTCATGTAACTGGGGGGCTTCGTGCCCTCCTACATTTGGCCAATGCATGCCCCCCATGAAGATATTGTCTCCTGCCTGGAACGCCCGTGCAAAGGAGCCGCGGTCGTTATGCCATTTCCCGGTACCAAACGTCACGTATCCCGCCTCAGCCGCCGCCTCCGGCAACATGACGTGCTCTGGTGGAATATGATCTCCCGTGCCATCTAGTCGAAAGAGTGGTCGCCCTGTCATGAGCATTGCTCGGCTGGGAGCACAGAGTGCACCGTGTTGGCCCCCCATGGTATGGGCATGAGTGAAGGCGACTCCCTGCTGAACGAGTGCGTCCATATTGGGCGTTCTGATTTCCTCATTACCCAAGGCGCCAATGGTATTAAATCTCTGGTCATCCGTGTACAACAACA
>JAPPBZ010000112.1 GCA_026702635.1 Bacteroidota bacterium | reverse complement strand
CCTCCCGGCAGGACTCGTCTTTGACCCTTCTACGCGCACCCTGCAGGGAACCGCCACCGAAATTTTAGACACCACCACCTACACACTTCATGCTGAAGATACTAGTGGGCTACAGGGATCCATTACGTTTGAGCTCTCTGTCCACGGACCACTGCGTCAAGCCGAGTCATCCGAACCTCTGCCTGCATTTTTTCTGCATGGCCACTATCCCAATCCTTCATCCGGTGATGTGAGTATTGTTTTTGATCTCCCTGAACGGGCCATTGTCACGGTCGAATTGCATGACCTGATTGGACGCCGGGTTGTGGCGGTGACTCCCCAGACGATGCCTGTAGCCGCACGGCAATCCATACTGCTCCCGGTCAGTACCCTCCCGGGAGGATCTTACATTTATCGTCTTATTGTGGATGGAGAAAATGATGTAATCACCGCTTCCGGGATGCTCCTTCTTCAATAGTTACCCTAGGGCATCCTAGCACATACCTTTGTACCAGAGACGCGTGATCAAGTGTTACCCAGTGCACTCAACCTATTGATCCTGATTATCTGTTCGCCGTGGCAATCGAATTGAACCAGGCCCGCGTACCCGCAATCGCGATAAATGCACAGTTATAGTGCCCACTTTGGGGGCTCGGATCGATGAGCGTGGCAACATCTCCAAATCTCTGCGCCGCGATCCGAGAATTTTCAATTGGAACTAGCTCGTCACTAGCACAATGATAGAGTCGGGTTGGGGAATTTGGACTCCAGTTCGTTAGGTCGTTTTCACGTAAACTCTGCAAAAATGGATGATCGGGATCCTCTTCGACTGCTTGGAGAACATCCTGTCGAACGATATGGATGGGAATCGGTGGCATGGCATCATTAATCTCCGAGCCACTGTGCGTCCCATCAAACAGCGGTGGCAACGTTACATCGTACGGGCTTCGCAGGAAGTCCGATGGGCGCTCAAAAAAATTATACGCCTCGTTATAGCTCAACATGATGTACGGGAGGTAATACGGTTGCGGGTACGGCTCTTCCTGAAGGATCAAATTCAGCATTGTTCCACTCAAATCATAGGGACCGGCCATGGGAGCAGATGCTACGATAGGAAATGTATCACGGTAGCCCTCCTCCAAGGCACGCTGAGCTGCCAAAACGGTATAGCCACCTGAAGAATACCCTGCCAGATACACTTCACCGGAAATGTCCCACGACTGTGTCATAGACCACTGCAGGACCGCAAACAAGTGGTCTATGACGGCCGAGGCCGACACATCAGCGATCAAATAAGGATGGAAACCGGGCGAAGACCCGAGTCCAACGAGGTCAGGCATGACCGAGAGGTACCCGTCCGAGGAAAAGAGCAGCCCAACGAGAACTCCGTCTGTCCCTCCTGCCGAAGGGACATCGACGCGCCGGACACTCGTTCCATGCTGAAACGAAACCATTGCAAGTGATCCCAAAACAGGCTGGGGTACAACAACTGCGCCGGATGCCATGATGAGCTCCCCCTTTACATCTACCGTCATGTACTCCATCACATAGACTGCAGCACCATAACGCGCCGAAAGCGGAATGTCGAACCCTGCTGCCAACTGATTCAATTCCCCCACTGTGTAAGTCTGCTGGAGCTCTACACGGACGACATCGCCCCGGACCGGCATGGGTACCACGTCAGGGCCCTGATCTGTAGAATCACACCCAAAAAGGCAAACAAGAACAAATAGTGTGCGAACGCACACCCACCTATTCACGACCCGAGTTGAACCACTGGCGGATAATTTCTTCGGCGGGCTTCCCCTGCGGGGTAAATCCGAGCAAGGAGGAACGACGCTGTTCGCGGTCCCCGTGCCATTTCCAAAGAATCGCACCGCTGAACCAGGTCTCATTCCACACCTCATTGAAAAACACCGTATATAATTGAGCTTGAAGGGCATTGTCCGGTGTGACCCGGCCAATTTCATCACGCGATGGCCAGCGCCACGGCTTTGCAGCCGCATCATCTACATTCCGGTAACCGATTTCCGTAAAGAGTACCGGACGATTGAGACGCTCAGAGAGATCGGATAACACTTCAACATGCGGTTCCCACCCCTCGGCCAACATCTCGTCGGTTGGACCCAGCTGATCCGAAAGTTCGAAATACGCCTGAACACCGATATAATCCAGTAGATCCCAGAACTCAATATGTTCGTATTCCTCCCACCAGTTTGCCGCATAGGTCAACCTCCCCTGATACACGGAACGGATGTTTTCAATGAGACCTCGCCAGTACTCTGGACGTTCATGTGCGCTCCGGGCGAGTTCGGTTCCAATCACGAGAATGTCTGCTTTAACCTCTTCTGCCAGATGCGCATAGTGCATCAGAAACGTCGTATAATCTGCTTCCCAAGCCTGCCATTGATCTTCTTCCGGATAACCGATGTCGTCTCTAGACTGCCCTTCCGCACTGTAACGACCCAGCCACAGATGCGGCTTCAGAATGATTTTCATGCCCAGACTGTCCGCACTTTGAGCCATTTCTCTTATGCCCAGATCACTTTCGCTGTACCACCGGGCATCGGGGTTCATTCGGATCTCGGGATGCTCAATACTTCGCTGAAACCCGAACTGTACCAGGGTCACATGGGTAACGCCGAGCTCGCGTAATTCAGGCAGCATCGCGGGTGATGGCTCGTTCCGTGCATCCAGCGTGACCGACTGAATCATAGAAGTCCCACCATCCTGTCGCCCCTGAGGGTTACAGCTGACAGGTAGCAGCCAGATCAAAACCCAGAAAGCCGCACTGATTCTAGAGCGCACAAAATTCTTTGTAGTCAGATGGAATATCTTGATAGCTTATCACCAACTGTTTACGGATTTTCTCATGTCAGATCGCAGGAAGTTTCTCTATCAGGTCGGCGCACCAGCGGCAGCTATTCTCTCACACAATGCACTGATCCCCGAACGCATTCCAACGGTACTTGAGCAGATTACGGGAGTTACGCATGACGTAACCGATGATGAGGCATTTTGGTTCACCGTACAGGAGGCTTTTACGGTTGATCGCAGTCTGGTCAATCTGAACAGCGGCGGTGTAAGCCCGTCGCCAAGAATTGTCCAGGAAGCAATGAAGGGGCATTTGGACTATTCCAATGAAGCACCCGTGTATACGATGTGGCGAGTGCTCGAACCGCAACGCGAGGGGGTTCGGCAGCGTCTGGCATTGGAATTTGGGTGTGATTCCGAAGAGATTGCATTGACACGAAATGCAAGCGAAAGTCTTCAGATCTGTCAATTCGGACTGGATCTTGAACCCGGAGATGAGGTGCTGACAACCACGCAGGACTATGGCCGCATGATTACAACCTTCAAACAGAGGGAGCGCCGCGACGGGATTATCCTGAAGCAGTTCTCTCTCCCAATCCCGTCCGAGGATCCCGAGGAGATTGTGAACCTCTTCGAAAGTCATATCAGTCCCCGTACACGTGCAATTCTGATGTGTCATATGATCAATATTACGGGGCAAATCCTACCCGTGAAGCCAGTCACTCAGATGGCACGGCGCAAAGGAATCCCCGTAATCGTGGACGGTGCGCATGCATTTGGACACTTTGACTTTAAGCACGACGATCTTGATTGCGACTACTATGCCTCAAGTCTCCACAAATGGCTCCTGGCACCACATGGTACAGGGTTGTTGTATGTGCGAAAGGATAAGATCAAAACCCTCTGGCCACTCATGGCAGCCTCTGAGGGAATGGATGAAGATATCCGCAAATACGAAGAAATTGGCACACACCCGGCCGCCAATTATCTCGCCATCGCCGAAGCACTAACCTTTCATCAGGGAATCGGGGCCAAACGCAAAGAAAAGCGGTTGCGTTATTTGCGAGACTATTGGGCAAAGCAGTTAGTGCAACGTGACCGGGTCCGGCTCCATACCAGTTTGAAACCCGAATTCTCCTGCTGCATCGGAACCGTGCAGATTGAAGGCATTGATACAGCAGACCTGGGAACGTATTTATGGAATGAACATCGCATCATTGCCACTCCGATTAAACATGAGGAGTTTGAGGGATTGCGTGTGACCGCGAATCTGTTCACAACGCTGGAAGAACTGGATCGTTTCGTGGATGCGATGGAGCGGGTCATTCATAAAGGGTTGCCTGCAAAGGGGTAGGATCACAGCGCGCGATTCACTCGTGACCATGATGAATGTTGATTGCGCTGGTCTGATTAAAGGAAGTGAAGTAGAACGTTGCTGGGTTACATCAGAAAAATCACCGATGATGATTTTCTGGGCACTGAGAAGTTCGGTGCCCACGATGAGAAACCGACCCAGACTGACTGAGAGATCCGTGCCGGTAGACTTCCCGGATTACTGCCTACACTTTTCAGGCAGGATCTCCTTAAGCAGATCTCCTGTATAGGTCTCCTGGCAGCTCATTTCCTCGGGAGTACCGGCAAAAAGAATGTTGCCTCCCTCCTCGCCTCCTTCCGGGCCCATGTCCACGATGTAGTCTGCAACCTTGATTACATCTGGATTATGCTCAATTATGAGTACCGTATTGCCTTTGTCAACCAACTTCTGCAATACATCCAAGAGCAAACGAATATCCTCAAAGTGTAGCCCTGTGGTCGGCTCATCAAACAGATAAAGTGTATTCCCGCGTCCGATACGCGAAAGTTCTTTTGCCAGCTTCACTCGCTGCGCCTCCCCACCGGAAATTGTGGTGGACGGCTGTCCCAAACGTATATAGCCAAGACCGACTGAGAGAAGTGTGTCCAGCTTCCGTGCGATCTTGGGGACATTTGCAAAGAACGCGGCCGCCTCGGTCACACGCATGTTCAGGACCTCGGAAATCGTTTTGCCCTTGTAGAATACTTCTAGGGTATCCTGATTATAGCGTCTTCCCTGACAGGTCTCACACTCTACATACACATCGGAAAGAAAGCTCATCTCCAAGCGCTCCACCCCGGCACCCGAACAGCTTTCACACCTGCCACCACTCACATTAAACGAAAACCGTCCCGGTTTATAGCCACGTGCCTGTGCCAGCGGTAAACTGGCAAATAATTCCCGGATTGCAGTAAACAAGGTGATGTACGTAGCTGGATTAGATCTAGGCGTTCGCCCAATGGGCTTTTGATTAATGTTCACCACCTTACTAATGTACTGCGACCCCTTCAGGTCCTTGTAGGGCAAAGCTTTCTTCTCAACGCGCAGGCTAAAGAGTTCATTTAGTGCAGGAACCAGAGTCTGATTGATCAAAGAGCTTTTTCCAGAACCACTGACACCCGTCACACAAATAAATACCCCCACCGGAATCTTGAGGGTCACGCTCTTTAGATTATTCCCCGCAGCTCCCGAGAGTACAATGGCCTTCTCCTTATCGATCTTGCGGCGTTGCTTTGGGATCTCAATACGGCGTTCTCCTGTGAGATAGGGAAGTGTGAGCCCCTTTACATCACTACCTCTCTGCCACAATGCGTTGGGAGGACCTGAGCACACAACCTCTCCACCCTGCTCACCAGCACCAGGACCTAAATCAATGAGGTGATCTGCCGCCTCGATCATGTCACGATCATGCTCAACGACCAGCACTGAATTCCCCAGATCTCGCAGGCGTCGCAAGGATGCAATCAGGCGCCGATTATCTCTGGCATGCAATCCAATAGATGGCTCATCCAACACATACAGGACTCCCGTCAACTGGGTACCAATCTGAGTAGCTAGGCGAATGCGCTGGCTTTCTCCGCCGGACAAGGTAACCGCTGGCCGGTCCAAAGTCAGATAACCAACCCCGACATCGATCATAAATGACAAACGCTCCCGAACTTCCTTGACAATTGGTGCTGCAATTTGTGCCTGCCGCCTGCTAAAGCTAACCGTATCCAAGAACTCGCGCAGTCGGATAAGATCCATTTGTGCCAGATCAGAAATGGTCTTGCCACTGATCCTGTACGAGAGTGCCTCCGTTGATAAACGACCTCCCTTACACGAGGAGCACGTTTGGGTTGTCCTGAAAACCGTCATTTGCGTCTGCTCTTTTCGGTTGGCCCAGCGGAATATCTGGTCCATTTCAACAAAAAGCCCTCTGGCAAGCACAAATTGGCTGGCGCTACCCGCAATAATACCATTGGAAGCCCCGTGGATCACTTGATCCCAGGCAGTTTGGCTAATGTCTTTTACCGGCGTCGTCAGCTCATACCCGTATTTCTTAAGAATCATCTCTGCTCCCGTGAAGAACGTAGAATGAATCCAGGGATCCATGAACCGGATCGCTCCGTCTTTGAGACTCAACGAACGGTTCGGGACAAGCATTGACTCGTCCCAGGTTTCGCAGGATCCTAGGCCATTGCACTTCGCACAGGCACTTGAGGGCGCATTAAATGAAAAGGTTTTGGGAGCCGCCTCCTGGAAGGATTTACCGGTCTCGGGATCATACAGGTAACGACTGAAAATGCGGTCCTTTTTCTCTTCCTCTGCGACAATCAAAACCCCATCCCCTAATCCCAGGGCCGTTTTAACGGACACTGCGATCCGGTCCTCCATCTCTTCCTCAATCAGCAGGCGATCCACAACCACCTCAATGGTATGCACTTTATACCGCGCAACCTGCATACCTGGAGTGATATCCCGAATTTTGCCGTCAATCCGGACCTTCACATACCCTTGACGGGATACTCTCTCAAAAAGCTCTCTATAGTGCCCCTTACGATCCTTTACCACCGGTGCAAGGATTTCGATTTTTGCCCCAACCGGATAGGCCTGGACGGCTTCTATAATTTCATCCGTGGATTGGCGTACAAGCGGTTTACCGGACGTAGCTGAGAAAGATGTAGCTGCGCGTGCATACAATAGACGCAAAAAATCATACACTTCGGTGATGGTACCGACCGTCGAGCGTGGATTGCGGGAGACGGTCTTCTGGTCAATTGAAATCACCGGGGAGAGCCCTTCTATATGATCTACATCGGGGCGCTCGGGCATTCCCACAAACTGCCTCGCATATGCGCTGAGGCTCTCCATATAACGCCGCTGCCCTTCAGAGTAGATCGTGTCAAACGCCAGGGAACTCTTCCCGGAACCCGAAAGGCCGGTTACCACGACGAGGGCATCGCGCGGGATATCCACATCAATACTTTGCAGGTTGTGCACACGCGCACCCCTGACCACGATGTACTCTGTTCCGCCTTCGTGCTGTAGGCCATCCATAGGTAGGCCCATCTTTCGAATCTAGCCCAGGATCTCTGAGGTGGGATCCCTAAAGTAGACTTCGGAATTAAACATCTCCCCAATTGCAACCTCTGTAGGCTTTGGCTGCACCTCATGCTCAATGGATATACGACGTTGCTCTTCTTGGAACTGTGGATCTTCCAGTTCTGGGTCAAACCCTTCGAAGTATGCCAAACGTGTATCCAGGTCCGACTTCATCCTGATCGCAACCTGGCGGGAGCGTTTCGACAGGATCGCTACGGTCTCAAACAGGTTCCCTGTCTGATCTACCAGTTTATCTACATCAACAGTTTTGATCGCCATAAAAGTGGTGCCATTCATTCTAACAGCCCAGTGATACCCCCATGCAAAGACTTGGTTTCCTTTTTGGATTGATATTATTCCTTGCAGTGCTCGCAAGTTGTGAAACTGAACAACAGGCACTCGAACTCACAGAAGAAGATCTTGCAGAACTCGTTCCATACGTATCCCTGGGTCGTGGGGTACAGGCATCCCTGGACACGACCACCACGCGCATGATCTCAGAGCCAAGTATCTGGTTGGCCTATACGGATTCACTTCGACCACTTTTGCCCTTTACATCGGTGGACTTTGAAATGGAAATGGTTCTTCTGGCAGCTGTGGATGTGAATTCTGGGGGATATGACCTGCGCTTTGAGTCTGTTGAGAGCCTTCGGGATACCGTCGTAGCGACGTATCGCCTATTCTCTCCAGGAACAGATTGCCGGCCTTCTTACGCTCCCGGTGTACCTTTCGAAGCCATCCGGATTCCACGAACACATACCGCGGTACGATTTGTACGGGTGGACGAAGCGGTCGACTGTGCTCCATCATGAGAAAAATGATGAAGCGACGGTAGTTTCAAGGGATTCGCCGCACTCCCTCTCGGCGACTCATCGACATCTCAGGCCACTGCGGCCGATACATCTTTATGGGCCAGAATTGGCTTTTCAACCCGTACATCACTTTCTATAAGGCCATCCCGCAAGCGAACAATGCGCCGTGCATGATGCGCAACTTCTTCTTCATGCGTTACAACCATGAGCGTATTTCCTCTCCGAAAGAGCGTCTCAAAGAGCAGCATAATTTCCCGGCCTGTCTTGGTATCTAGGTTTCCCGTGGGCTCATCGGCCAGGACCAATGCAGGGTTATTGACCAAAGCACGAGCAACCGCAACGCGCTGACGCTGCCCGCCCGACAATTCGTTTGGCTTGTGGGTGATCCGATCCGACAATCCAACCTGATCCAGTGCACGCTCAGCCATCTGTTTACGCTGGCCTCTTGTTTTTCCACTATAGATGAGCGGAAGCTCTACATTCTGAAGGCAATTCACGCGGGGCAACAGATTAAAGGTTTGGAACACAAATCCAACTTCACGATTACGAATCTCCGCCAGTTCATCATCCGCCATTTCACCAACGTTCTCTCCTCGAAGAAAATAGCTCCCCTCAGATGGTGTATCCAGGCAGCCGATCATGTTCATGAGTGTGGACTTGCCGGAACCGCTCGGCCCCATGACTGCCACATACTCATTCGGATGGACATCCATACTAACTCCGTCAAGGGCACGCACGACCTCCGTACCCATCGGGTAGATTTTCTTGACGTCACGCAGCCGAATCAGAGGCTGGCTGTTTGCTCCGTTGTTCATCCTAGAGTGACCGACCGGCGCCGCGTTCTTCAACCAGATCTCCATCATCCAATTCACGGCTGACCGCACTATAGGGACCATTCACGACCCGATTCCCCTCTTCCAAACCCGATTTGATTTCAATGAACTGGTCATCTGAGATTCCCGTCTCGACGATTGTGGCGATTACACTCATCGCTTCATCTACGACGAACACCATCCGCTGCAGGTCTTCTTCCCCACCGGCCACAATATCCGGCTTTTCTTCTTCCTCATCACCAGCCGTGGAATCTGCTTCTGCCACGTCGCTCCTACTTCGTGCCCGCTTGATTGCGTTGAAGTCCCGTACGGTTACAGCTTGAATCGGAATCGAAAGGACTTCTTGGACCGTGTTTGTAAAGATATCAACTGTGCCACTCATGCCGGGGCGGAAACTAGGATAATCCTCCGTTGCCGGTGTTTCACCAGCGAGTCCTGCATCTGCCATGCCCATGGCTCTGGCCTCGGCATTATGGGGATCAAGAATCCGGACCTTGACGGGGAAATTTGTAACCTGCTCCTGGAACGTACTTCCCTGGAGTCGGGCTGAGTTTGCAATTTCTGTGACCACTCCTTTGAATATGCGATTGGGATATGCATCCACTTCAATCGAAGCTGTATCCCCAAGAGCGACATTGACCACATCATTTTCACTGACTTCGACCTCTAACTCCATTTGGTCCAGACGAGCCACTTTCATGACGGTGGTCCCCGCCTGTAGTTCGTTCCCGGTTACGCGTTCTCCCAGTTCAATATCCAACTGGCTCACCGTACCGGACATTGGTGCATAGAGCGCCGTTTTTCTGAGCTGCTCCTGAGACTCTCTCAGGCGTGCCTGCGCACTTTCCACGTTGAACCTTGCCGCATCCACGTTTGCCTGTGCAACCTTGTACTGGGTATCACTCTGCTCATATTGATCAAGAGGAATCACTTCCGCCTCATAAAGCTGGCGCTGTCGATCCAGCGTCTGTTCCTGCAGCAGAAGGTTCGCTTCCTGTTGCGACAGATTTGCTTTAGCCTGCGAGAGCTGCGCCTCGGCCTGCTCTACCTGAGCTTCATAAAAATCGGACTTGATGCGCGCCAGAAGTTCTCCTCTGTGAACCTGTTGCCCCTCCACCACGGGGAGTTGGACGATCTCACCAGAGACATCCGGACTGATGATGATTTCCACTTCCGGCTGGACGCGACCGGAAGCCGTCACCGTCTGCGTCACGGTCCGCGTTTCCACGGTGACAATTTCTACCCGCGTTGCATTGGGACCACTAAGGCGGCGCCCTACGAGGCCAAGGATTACGAGAAGGATCACGGCGATCCCGATAATAATCAGGATTGTACGTGTACGGTTTTTTTTCTTTGCCATTTATTCAAATAATGGGAGACTCGGATTCAGTTCACCGGTATAGTAGCGGATCAGGCGTTTGCGTACAAAAATGGTGTAGCGCGCGGCCACTGCATCCTGAGAAGCCTGTACAAAATCAGATTGTGCCTGTGTGAGCTCAACCAAGGTTGCTGCCCCGACATTATAGCGCTCTCGGGTCGCTTCCAATGCCTGCTCACGGAACGCTAATTGCCTTTGAGTTACTTCAAGTTCTTTTTGCGCCGTAACGTAGTCCAAATACGCCTGACGCACTTCCACTCCGATCTGCTGCTGGGTGGCTTCAACATTGATCCTTGCATTCTCGTACACGACTCGGGCCCGCTGAACCTGAGAGCGTGTCCGGAGACGATTGAAGACCGGTAGATTCAGGGAAAGTGAGATTGACTGTGATCGGTTCCTGTCCAGCTGGCTACCAAAACTGAATTGTTCAATCCCGCTGTTGAAGCTTGTCCCGGCACCGGCCGAAAAGCTTAGTTGCGGCATCATACTGCTCCGGGCTACCCGCAACCCCTGCTCTGCTGCATCCACGGAAACTTCCTGTGAGCGTAAATCTCCGCGTTGCAGCTGTGCACGCTCATAGAGATCTCGCAGATCATATTCTTCTGGCACCAGTAGCTCATCCGACAAGTCTGGAATTACAAACTCGTAATCGCCCAAGGGATCCAACCGCAAAACCTGAAGCAAATTCGCTTCGGATATCTGAGCCAACTGCTCAGTCTGCAATATTGCAAGCTCTGCCGATTCTACTGCTGCCTGTTGCTGATACAGGTCAGATACCGGACGTGTACCAACCCGTACAAATTCTTCGATCTGAGCCAAGAGCTGCTGTGCAGCCACCAAATTTTCTTCCTGTACCGCGATCTGCTCAGAAGCCTGGATATATGCAAGAAATTGGCTGGCAACCTGAAATACTACCAGTTGGCGCTGACGCTCAAGTGCCAAGTCTGCGGCAGTCACATTCAGTCGGCTCTCACGAAGATTCGCCTGACTCTGAAACCCATCGAACAGGGTCAGAGACGTGAATGCATTCACATTGAAGCGGGTGTTCGCCGTTGTGCGAAGTTCCCCCACATTCGTGTCGAACGACAGCCCAAAATTGGTTCCTGTACCTGAACTTACATTGAAACTTGGGAAAAATGCTGCCCGTGCGGACTGCACGCCAATCTCACTCAGCCGTACCTGATTGACGCTCTGCCGCAGCTGCGTATTCTGATCCAAGGCAATTCGTACTGCCTCTTCAAAAGTGATGGTTTGTTGAGCTTTTGGAACGGAAACGAGGATCAGGGCGGTCAGGAGACTCACATAAAAACTGCGTGACAGGACTCGAATAGTCATGAGTGCGCTTAATTGGATGGATTCAGTAACGACAACTTTTTAAGGGTAGATTAGCGCCGCGTCAGCGCCTGTATGTACGAAGGCTTATCACGGTTGTTACACTCTAGGGCCTATACAACATCAAATCTGCCTTATTACGTGACCACAGCGAAAGTCCCTAACCAATCGAACGATGTTTACCTTGCGTGAAATTTCAGGTTTTCCCGGCGATGTTTTTGGCGAAGTTTCCGGATTGCTTTTTCTTTGATCTGGCGTACCCGCTCCCTCGTTAAATCAAACCGGTGGCCAATTTCTTCCAGTGTCAGTGGATGTTCACGTCCAACTCCAAAAAAGAGTCGGGTGATTTCCGCCTCACGGGGGCAAAGGCCACTGAGTGCGACCTCAATATCAATCTTCAGGGATTCTCCTTGGAGGGATTCATCGGGAGGAGTGACCTCGTCACTGGGTAGGATATCCAGGAGGCTATTTTCATCCTCATCGTTAAAGGGGGCATCCATCGATAGATGCCGGCTCGTCCGCTGCATCGCATTGCGGACCTTTTCTATATCAATCTGTAGATCAGCCGAAAGTTCTTCCAGGTTCGGGTCCCGTTCATGCTGTTGCGAAAGCCGAGCACTGCTCTTGCGAATCTTGCTGATCGTGCCAATCTGATTCAGAGGCAGGCGTACGACCCGGCCCTGCTCTGCCAGAGCCTGAAGGATCGACTGGCGAATCCACCATACGGCATAGGAGATAAACTTGAACCCGCGTGTTTCATCAAAGCGTTTGGCCGCTTTGATGAGGCCATAGTTCCCTTCATTGATCAAATCAGTGAGATGCAAACCCTGGCCCTGAAATTTTTTCGCCACCGAAACGACGAAGCGGAGGTTGGCACGAGTCAGCTTCAGGAGCGCTTCCTCGTCACCTTGTTTGATCCGCCGGGCTAACTCCGCCTCTTCGGCAGGAGTCACAAGGTCAATCTGACCAATTTCCTTCAGATACTGGTCCAGCATTCGCTGGCGACGTGGGACGTACATGTGGGTGCGACTCCGGTAAGTTTGTCTCAGATTTTACAGCTAAAGCTGAATCAGGAAAAGGTTTACACAAATGGACCTAACAATGATCCAAGCCAAAAGATTTACGCCTAAATATCTACGGGTTGCTTCTTCAAAATAAACACCCCTTCCCTACGACTCGTCACGACAATAATCCCACTCTCAAAGTATGGGAAGCTGCTCCAAGTTCCATTAAATCCGGCCTCATCCGTCCCATACGGGGTGGTGTCGAAGTGTCCGATCTCAACAGGATCTTCTGGCGAGGATACATCAATGATGCGCAAACCACTCGCATTATTGGTCTGGTACATCAGATTGCCATGTACATACAGATTGTGATCCGTCGCTGAGGTGGGTCCATAGAACTCACGAATCATGATCGGATCACTTAGATCTCTCACATCCCAAACCAGGGTGCGTGTTTTATGAACCTTGCCCTGGATTTCATCAAGCTCATCATTCTGGAAAAAATAGGAATGATCTTCTGTGAGCCAGCCCTGGTGCACGTACGCAGCATCAGGATAGGAGCCGGTTCCGATTGCGACCGGGTTTTCTTTGTCCGTCACGTCCGATATGCTGATTGCCGTTTCATTGGCACCAATGCAAATCTCACGTCCAGCGTATTCGTTGTCCGGGCCATTGTAAATCACACACTGCGCATCATGGCTGTATCCGGTCTTGCGGCGTCCGGTTGTCTCGTCTGCAAAGCACCCGACAAAGACAGGGGCCTGGGGTTCACGGATATCAATCATGTGCAACCCTCCGCCACAGGTTTCTCCTCCGGCGGAAGCTCCCACCGCAAACGCAAACCCCGTCTCTTCATTGATGACAATATTATGAGCGCTGTGGATGCGATCATAATGTGCCGTTGCTTCAAACTCCACTGGAGTATCGACGAGTCCTCTGAGTTGCGTCAGGTCAAAGATCTGCATGCCATGCTCCCGGGCACCATCGGCAACAATAAATGCGTGATCCTTATACACCTTGATATCCCGCCAGGTACTGCCTGGTGAGCCTTCTGTACGAGGCAGGGTGCCCAGATATCTGGGGTTCGACGGAGTACTCAAATCAATAAAGACCGTCCCTTCAAGATGGCCGATCAAACCATATTCAATTCCAGTTTCGGGATCTGTCCATCCCCACACATCGCTCAGGCGCACCCCGCGATTCATCTCCATTTCTTCATTCGGCAGAAAAGAGACCAGGTCCACGAGCCCGCAATCAAACCCTTCCGCCTGTCCATCATCACACAGGATTTCGGCTTTGCGCGGCATGTGCTCATGAACATAAAACAGTTCTTGGACCATCTCCCAAGCACCGCTATCGAATTCCAGCAATTCCGCGATTCCTTCTCCATACGCAGCATTCGGGGATCCAACTGCCATTACACTTCCATCTACGGCAACTGTGGACATGGGTGAGAAGGCGATTCCTGGAACTGTGGTGTACTCAGGTTCCGAATCTTCACCTTCCCGTACGGTATAGACCCGTAAATTTTCTTCTGCGTCACGAGGCCCAAACACGGGGAATCCAATAACGATCCGCAGAGGATCCTGAATCTCAACCTGTGAACCAAAAAAGAATCCGGGGGCATCGTCCTCTGGAGCAAGAATTTTTATCCTTTCCCATCCTGAATCTTCCGCATGGTGCCAGACAACGACTGCACCCTTTCTCGAATTATGTCGGGGGGCTCCGATCACTGCACGCTCCCCCCTCAGATCCAAGGTCACTCCATACATGGATTCTGCGCTCAGCTCTCCACAGGGCAGCGTTGCAGACAATTCCCACCCGTCGGCTCGATGCTCGTACAGGTATGAGGTACAAAGTCCAGGCGAACCGATCAAGAGGCGGCCCTGATCCATCGAAAGTGCACTCCCATACATGGATACAGATGACTCTCCGGGTTCTTCAAGAATCGTCCTTTTGACCCACGTTCCTTCCGGGTTCTTCTGAAAGAGGTGGACCTGGCCATCGGATCCATCGGCCTGTGAGGAGCCTATGGCAAGCCACCCGTCACCCAGCGCAAGAGTAGTACCAAACGTGCTGTTATTCTCTGCCCCCAGCCGATCTGTCTGCACAAAATGGTCCGTCTCAGGATCCAGTTCAAACACGTATACCGTGGACTGATCTGCAACCGCCAGTGTTCCGTCCCCATATCCAATTGTATGGCCGAATCCATCCCCTACATGGGCCTCCCCATGCAATGAATTTTTCCAAACCCATTTCTGATTCTCGCTCCGCACATAGACATGAACCATCCCGTGGGTTTCAAACCCACCCGACTCCGAAATAAAGAGATAGCCATCCCCGGCAGTAATCGCTCTACCAAACCGATCAGCCAGATCAATGGGATTGGCCCAGGTCGCGGATACTACAAAGAAAGTAAACAGGTATAAGGCAAGAGATTTGCGCATTACTCTTGAATAAGTCATGGTTCGTTGGTGGATCCCGTTCATACTGTTGCGAAGGCCGAGCACTACTCTTATGAATCTCGCTGATCGTGCCGATCTGATTCAGAGACAGGCGTACGACCCGACCCTGCTCCGCCAAAGCTTAGAAGACTGACCGGCGACACGGGCCGTGCATAGGTGTGCGCGACTCCGATAAAAATATGTCTCAAAATTTTGCAGATGGGCTGAATTAGAAAAAGGTTTACACGGATAGGCCGAACAATGATCCAAGCCAAAAGACTCACGCCTAAATATCTGTGGATTGCTTCTTCAAAATGAACACCCCTTCCCTGATACTGGTCACAACAATAATGCCACTTTCAAAGTATGGATAACTACTCAAGGTTCCAATGTACCCGGGCCCATCTCTCCCATACGGGGTGGTGTCGAAGTATCCAACCTCAATAGGATCCTCTGGCGAGGATACATCAATGATGCGCAAACCACTACTGAAATTGGCCTGGTACATCAGATCACCGTGTATATACAGATTGTGATCCGTCGCCGAAGTGGGCCCGTAGAATTCACGAATCATGATCGGATCACTTAGATCCGTCACATCCCAAATCAGTGTGCGTGTTTTATCAACCTTGCCGTGCATTTCATCGAGTTCATCATTCTGAAAAAAATAGGAATGATCTTCTGTGAGCCAGCCCTGGTGCACATACGTAGCACCAGGATAAGAGCCAGTTCCAATCGCAATCGGGTTTTCTTTGTCCGTCACATCTGATATACTGATCGCCGTTTCATTGGCACCAAAGCAAATTTCACGTCCAGCGTATTCGCTGTCCGGCCCCTGGTAAATCACACACTGCGCATCATGACTGTATCCGGTTTTTCGGCGTCCGGTTGTCTCGTCTGCAAAGCACCCGGCAAAGACAGGAGCCTGGGGTTCACGGATATCAATCATGTGCACCCCCCCGCCACAGGTTTCTCCTCCGGCGGAAGCTCCCACCGCAAAGGCAAACCCCGTCTCTTCATTAATGACAATATTATGAGCGCTGTGGATACGGTCATAATGTGCCGTCGCTTCAAACTCCACCGGAGTATCGACAAGTCCCCTGAGTTGCGTCAAGTCAAAGATCTGCATACCATGCTCCTGGGCCGCATCGGCAACAATAAATGCGTGATCCTTATACACCTTAATATCCCGCCAGATACTTGCCGGTGAGCCCTCTGTACGAGGCAGGGTGCCCAGATATCTGGGGTTCGATGGAGTACTCAAATCAATAAAGACCGTCCCC
>JAPPBZ010000291.1 GCA_026702635.1 Bacteroidota bacterium | reverse complement strand
CACCATGACCGCACCATCGGCTCGGACCCCTTGGATAGAAACATTGACTCCCGAGAAGGCTTCCGTACTTGTTCAACTTCTAGCAGTCACCTTCTTTGCAGTCGCCACGGCGCTTGGCGCTCAGGTGCGCATCTATCTTTGGGAGATCCCGGTTACATTACAAACCCTTTTCGTATATGGGAGTGGTTTAGTACTTGGGGCACGGAACGGATTTTTGTCCATGATCCTTTACCTGTTGATCGGAATGTTCTTGCCCGTCTATGCCGGGAGCGGGCACGGTCTGACCTACTTGACCACCGCTGTCAGTGCAGGTTATCTCCTGGGGATGCCATTATCAGCATACGTCATTGGCCTGATCGGAAAGGATAAAACCAGTGTGTTTGGTGGTGTGATTGCGGTCGCTGCAGGTTCTGTTGTGCTCTTTGCGTGTGGGGTGAGCTGGTTACACTTTGCGGCCTCACACACATCCTGGTGGTACTCCATTGAGGTTGGATGGCTTCGGTTTGTTGCTTTTGATGCAGTGAAAGTGCTGATCGTTGGGCTCACGTATGGTGGTTTACGGCGCTGGGGTCGATAGGGCACGCAATGAATCGCGTGTGGCTTGTCGTACTTCTGGGAGGGATTCTATCCTGTTCATCCGCTGTTGCACAGTCCAGCATTCTGTACGAGCCAGAGGTTCGAGCGTCAGCTAAAGCTGGGTTGGAGGCATTGTACGATCTTCGGTTTGAAGAAGCAGAAGCTCACTTTCAAACCATCACCGAACGTCATTTGGATCATCCTATCGGTCCATTTTTGGAGGCATTAACCCTTTGGTGGACCATTCTTCTGGACTTAACAGATACATCTCACGATGAAAAGTTTTATGCCGCTATGGGAGAGGTGATCGCGCGCAGTAATGAACGACTGGATGCGGACGGGAATGAATTCGATGCGATGTTTTTTAAGGGGATTGCGTTAGGGTTCAGGGGGCGTTTACGCTCCAACCGCCGTGACTGGATTCGGGCTGCGGCAGATGGCAAACGGGCCATGGATTACGTATTGGCGGTTGCCAACGCAGATACAACCAATCACGATTTTGCATTGGGAAGGGGCCTCTATCAATACTATGCTGCATTGATTCCCGAACGGTACCCATTTGTGCGACCGATCACGGCGTTTCTTCCACCAGGAGACCGTTCAGGCGGGTTGTATGAACTCGAGCGCACGGCCAGAGAGGGATACTATATGCAGACGGAGGCGATGTATTTTTTGGCACAGATCAACTACCTCTACGAGAAAGATTTCCGAGCATGTGTCCAACAGGTTTCGTGGCTGCGCAACAAGTACCCCAGAAATTCCTTTTTCCATACACTGGAAGGTCGAATTTATGCAAGTTGGCATCAGTGGCAGGCTTCTGACACTGTTTTTACAGACGTCTTGGAGCGCTATAAAGCACAGGAAACCGGCTATACACCAGCGATGGCGGAGCAGGCACTGTATTTTCTGGCGCGGTCACATATTGCTAGGGGAGAAGCATCTGCCGCCTTACCTCATCTCTTATCTCTGGAGGCATTGACTGCACGACTGGATGCCGACAGCTACTTCAAGGTTGCCGGGCGTCTCTATCAGGGGATTGCGTACGATCTGATGGGAGACCGCGACCGGGCCATCACCCGGTACAAGGATGTACTCAGAATGAAACGCTGGGGATCAAGCCACACAGATGCCCGGCGATATCTGGCGAATCCCTATCCGGCTACAGGATAGGCGGATTAGTTCTCGTCTGCAGTTGGGCCATAGCTTGGAGGTAAGGGTACATCATTCATCCGCAGATATACGGAAAGTTGAGCTCTGTGATGGACCAGATGGCTAATCCCAAATCGGCGGAGTACCGTAGCTTTGGACTCTGTGAAATACACCTGGTCTCCGTAACTGAGCGTCCAGGGCTCAGACAGCGTATTCACAGTCGTACGGTCAAGAACCTCAAGCAATTTTTTCTCATTGGAATTAAACGCGGCGATTAACTCTGCCTGTGTCGATGCTATAATTTTTGGCCAGGGTTGGGACATATCGATGCCATCTTTCTCCAATGTAGTCACCTGCCACCAGAGTAGATCGACGATGTGAGAGGCTAATTCGCCCATGGTCCATGATTTTTTATGTGGACGCCAGTCAAAGCAGTCGTCGGGGACGCGCGAAAGCATTTTCCGCGTCACGCCTAATTCGTAGTCCATATCACCAAATGCCAGATAAAGGGGATCTGCAGTCATTCAATTTGAAGTTTTTTTGTGAAGATACCAGCAAACCCCGCAGACTACATTTGGGTTCAATGTCATTCTGCCAGTCAGAGAATATGTCGTGTGCAAGTGCCTAGATCTTTTCCAGGATTGCACGCGCGGAAAAATCTTGACGCGCTGGACTGGTGCATGGGAGGCAATCTTACAGGACTCAGAGTACATAAATCCCCTGAATGCATCTGCGATTGGACCTTAAATCCCAGGTATGTGTTCATTGTAGTTCGTGTTTTCTCACAATCATCTACTACAAATTCGAGATCGATGATCGTACATCCCACTTCATTCAAAACCGTGCTGGCCGCTTTCTTACTTTGCATGACGGGTTTTTTACCCGCTGTGAACGTGCAGGCCCAGCTAGACTTGAATCAGCCCATTCCCGTTGATAGTGCTGTTACCATTGGCCAATTGGAGAATGGTGTAACATACTATTTGCGAGAGAACCACGAGCCGGAGTCTCGTCTTGAGCTCCGACTGGTTGTAAATGCCGGTAGTATACTGGAGGACGAAGATCAACTTGGGCTGGCCCATTTCGTGGAGCATATGCTGTTTAACGGTACGCGGCGCTTTCCGAAACAGACGCTAATGGCCTTTTTGCAGCGCATTGGCATGCAGATCGGCCCGGACATCAATGCCTATACGAGTTTCGATGAAACGGTCTATCAACTCCAGGTACCAACGGATAGCATGGAGGTGATACGCAAGGCATTTCAGGTCTTGGAAGACTGGGCGGCCTACGCTACGCTGAGCGACGAAGAAATTGATAATGAGCGCGGTGTTGTGATTGAGGAGTGGCGCAGCAGACGAGGGGCACAGGGACGCATGTTGGATGAGGAACTTCCGGTTATTCTTGGTGAATCCCGCTATGCGGAGCGGCTGCCAATCGGAGATACACTCGTCATCAAACAGAGTGCCTACGAGACCGTACGCCGCTTTTACGAAACCTGGTATCGCCCCGATCTGATGGCGGTTGTTGTCGTAGGTGCTCTGGATGTACCAACCATGAAGTCCCTGGTGGAGGAACATTTTGCCACGATTCCAACAGCCGAGAATCCGGTGCCACGTCCGACCTTTGACGTGCCATATATGGAAACGCGATACAAGGTTGTGAGTGATCCAGAGTATGATTTTTTCCCGGTACTTTCGATGAGGTACAGACAGCCAGAAGCGCCGATGAAAACTCTTGTTGACTATCGTAGGTCTTTGGTGGGGTCCGTGGCAAGGGGAATGCTTTCTCGGCGCTTTGGCGAGATTGCTCAGGATGGTACCCGTGCACCTTTTCTAGCTGCAGGAGCAGGTGCTGGGGACCTTGTTCGAGGGTTCCCCCAATTCAGTTTAACCGCCTATGCGAATGAAGATAGCCTGGTTGCCGCACTTCGCACACTCATTCTCGAGTCAGAACGAGTTAGACAGCATCCGTTCACACCCGGCGAATTGTCGCGGTTCAAAGAATCGTTTCTCCGCTCGCGTGAGGAAGCGTACAATGAGCGCGAAAACACACCTTCGGCACGGCTGGTATCTCCTTATGTGAATCATTATCTGGAAGACTCTCCAATTCCGGGTGTCGTGAATCAGTACCGGCTTGCGCAGCAGCTTCTGCCAACTATCACACTGGAAGAAGTAAGTGCGTATTTGCCAAAAGCGCTGAGTAGTGAGGATCGGGTAGTGACCGTGAATCTTCCCGAAAAACCATCGCTTGAATGGGTCACCGAAGAGGTATTGGCCAGCACTTTCGAAGAATATAATGGTACCGTAGTGGAACCCTACATTGATGCTACATCGGATGTCCCTTTGTTTGACGAGATACTGGAGCCAGCTGCGGTTGTAAGTGAAAATTCCATCCCCGAACTCGGAGTTTCTGAGATCACATTGTCGAACGGTATTCGCGTTGTAATGAAGCCGACAGATTTTCGTGCTGACGAGGTTCGGTTCACGTCCTTCAGCGAGGGCGGCACATCTCTGTACGGTGACGGTGAGTACCTTACTGCGTCGTTTGCAGCATCAACTGTAAATGGTAGTGGAGTTGGCGCGTTCAACCAGACGGAGTTACAGAAAAAGCTTTCAGGAAAAAGGGCATCTGTGTCCGCGTCCATCAGTTCTTTATTTGAGGGGTTCAGTGGCCAAGCGTCACCGGAAGACCTGGAATTACTCTTCCAGTTAATTCACCTACGTGCTACGCAGGCACGCCTGGACTCTTCTGCATTTTTGTCTCAGGTCAATCTGAACCGCACTTTTCTGGCGAATCGCGAGAATTCTCCTAGTGCAGCATTTAGTGACACGCTCAGCACGACATTATACATGAATCACCCACGCTACAGACCTACCAAAATGGAGGAGCTTGATGCGATAGATATGGAACGCGCGCTGCAGGTCTATCAGGAGCGATATGCCGACATGGATGATTTCGTGTTTGTCTTCGTAGGTGCCTTTGAAGTTGATACACTGACTGATCTCGCTCAGACGTATCTAGGCACACTGCCTGCGACGGATCGAGAAGAAACGTGGCAGGACGTAAACGTACAGTATCCCGAAGGTACGGTTGTCAAAACGGTATATAAGGGAGAAGAGCCACAGAGTCGCGTAAATATCACATTTAACGGAGACTATGAAGATTCCCGACAGGCTCGCCATCATATGGAATCCTTGGAGAGACTCCTTGATATTCTCTTGTTCGAAGAATTGCGCGAGGAGCGTGGTGGGATCTACGGTGCGGGCGTGAGTGCCATACAGTTGCGGCGTCCTCAGCAAAAGTATCGGTTTTCGATCAGCTTTGGCTGTGACCCAGAGCGTGCAGAAGAATTGACGAATGCCGTATTCGAGACCATTGAAGAGATCAAGCAAAGCGGCGTGGAGGAAGATTATGTCGCACGAGTGCAGGAGCAGCAACGTCAGGCTCGGATCACAGATCTTGAGGAGAATCGGTTCTGGCTTAGTGCGCTGCGCAGCTCCTACTATTCGGACAGTGTTTCGGAGCCACTCGACATTCTACGTTATGACGAGCTCGTGGACAGCCTGACCGCAGAAGATCTGCAGCAGGCTGCCACAAAATGGCTGACTGATCGCTACGTACAGGTAACGCTCTTTCCCGAACAGCCCTGATATAGATACAGAAGATGACCGTACGATATGGGGTGGATTACATAATGTAGGTGTTTGCTCCTTCGTGGGCAGGGCCTTCATTGCGGACATTGTAGCCGCCACCTGTGGGGTCGTTGCAATCGAGTCTCTAAACCTATCTTTGGGGAATTATATGCACGAGTGCCAACGCACCTTGCATATAATTCCCCATCTTTTTGCCTGACGTATATTTTGCGGATCGTAATTATCTACTTTAAGCCCATGCGCATCCTATTGATTGGAGTTTGCTTTTTCGCCACAAGTGTTACTGCCCAGGTTGAGCGGGAGCCCATTTTAGCTACTGACTTGCTAAAGATTCAGCAGCTTGGCGGTGTCACTGCGGCCCCCAATGGGCGCTATGTTGCCTATACAGTTCGTTCTATCATTCCAGATGGAGACGATGATTACCGGTATCAATCTGAAATCTGGATGGCTGCCGCGGATCGGTCGGAGCCCCCCAAACAGATGACCTATGGAGGAGGGAACTCTCCTGTGTGGCATCCAGATAGTGAGCGGATCACATTTCTGCGCAGTGTGGAGGGGAACTCCCAGGTTTTTGAGATCTCCATTTACGGTGGAGAAGCAAGGCAGTTGTTCAGTTTTAAGCACGGAGTCAGTGAACCGCAATGGTCGCCCGACGGGGAGAATATACTTTTTTCTACAACGCTCAGCAGAGACGAAGTCCTTGAGCTCACCGGAATTACGCCAGAATGGTCACAAGAGCGTCCGGGGAGATCGTCCTGGGAGGAGCATACCGCGGAGGCAAATCCGGATGGAGAACTGGCAAACGTGAGAGCGTGGCTGGATAAGAATCGTAGAGATGCCAATCCACGTCTATTGAATCGGCTGAATTTCCAGGGTGAATTAGACTTATCCCCAGAGTATCGTTCAAGGCACTATTTCGTTGCAAACCTAGCTGGTGATGATCCAGAGATCAAGATGGTTACGACGGGGCATTACAGCTTTAGTAATGCAACATGGCTTTTGGACAACCGCCAGATTGTTGTAAGCGGTTATCCTGAGGCTGCAGGTCATCCTGACCGGGAGCAGGATCGGGACCTGTTTCTTGTTGATATAGAATCTTTGCGCAAGCGTTTATTGCTTGACATTGGGGGCTATCGTTTGACTTCTCCAATCGTCTCCCCCAGTGGGCGGTTTATCACGTTCCAGGCAAGTAGTCTTACCGATCCTGGGTACGCGCAATCCGAACTTGGATATTTTGCCATTGATGGGTTGAGTCCCCCCGAAATGCTGACCCTTGACTTTGATCGGAGTATTAGGAGTGTCAAGTGGTCTCATGATGAGTGGTTTGTGTATTTCACGGCCCCATCCGAGGGGGGTGTACCGCTGTACCGAGCATCCGTCAATGAGGGTCGGCCAGCACTTCCAACAGTGGAGCCCCCCACTGACTCACTTCTGGTTGACAGTTTAGCCCAGAGTGCGAGGTCATTCTTTTATCGTGGGGAATTGCTCCACCGGGGACTTCCCGTTACACAGATGACAGAAAATAGTCGGGGCATTGGTAGCTATGACATAACAACGGCCATGGCTTATATGGTAACAACCCAGGTTCTCAATCCATCAGAGCTGCATGCCTCTTCAATGGATTTTGAATCATCAACGGCGATCACAGCGCACAATTCAGGATGGCTTCAGAATAAAGCACTGAGCTTTCCAGCAGAGTACCGCTTACAAAGGGATACCCTTAATGTGCAGTACTGGGTGATGCCCCCCACATTTCAGGCTCCGGGGCGGACATATCCGCTCCTGGTTGCCATTCATGGAGGCCCCGCATCAATGTGGGGACCAGGTGAAGCGACGATGTGGCATGAGTTTCAGTTTTTGACGGCACAGGGTTACGGCCTGGTTTATTCCAATCCTCGTGGATCTGGTGGATACGGGCATGCATTCCGGCGGGCAAATTATCAGGATTGGGGAGTAGGTCCTGGTGGGGATGTACTGGCTGTGGCGACTGAGGTGACAAGGAGGACTCGGTGGGTGAATACGGATCGTCAGGTAGTGACGGGTGGCTCCTATGCCGGATATCTCACGGCCTGGATTGTATCTCAGGATCAGCGATTCAAGGCTGCAGTCGCTCAGCGCGGAGTTTATGACTTGAGTACATTTTTTGGCGAGGGCAATGCCTGGCGCTTGGTGCCAAATCATTTTGGAGGGTATCCCTGGGAAGCGGGTGTACTTCTACGAGCGAACTCACCGATCACGTTTGTTGATCAGATCCGGACACCACTTTTGATCATGCACGCAGATAATGATCTTCGAACCGGCGTTATTCAGAGTGAGGTACTGTACAAAAGCTTAAAGGCACTGGAACGTCCAGTGGAATATGTGCGGTACCCGAATGCAGGGCATAACCTCTCGCGTACCGGCAATCCGAAACAACGTATTGATCGACTCCTGCGAATTTGGGAGTTCATGGAGCGCCATGTAGGAAGTGGGTCATAGCAGGGTGTTGGGTTCCGAGAGACAACGGTTTATCAAGGGACTGCGGTCATTGGACCTGCAGACGACGGTTGTGCTCACGCTCTGTGCGCTGCTCTTAATCGTAACTTTTAAGTTCGGTAGCCAAGACTTTTTCTTAGGTCACATTGTCCCCGATGGGAGCAGATTGCAGGCATGGGGGTGGTGGTTTTCGATTCAAGGTGTGAGCGGGTTTTTAATCCCGGTACTGGTTCTGGTAGTTGGATTTCGAAAAAAGCCGACAGAGATTGGGTTAGGGCTCGGTGACTGGAAATTGGCATTGATCCTGTTTGCTGCCTATGTGCCGATAGTGCTCATTGGAACCTGGATACTCTCGGATGGAACAGCTTTTCAGGTGGAATACCCACATTATCGCGGAGCCGTGGACTCCTGGTCCATTTTTGTAATCTATCACTCACTCTTTCTGTTGTATTGGATTGGCTGGGAGTACCTTTGGAGGGGGTTTATGCTGTTTGGGACAGCGCATACGTTTGGAGTGCATGCGATTTTCGTTCAGGCACTCCCTTTCGCCTTATTGCATGTACATAAGCCCACCAGCGAATTGGTCCTCTCATTACTGGGAGGCATTGTTCTGGGGGCACTGGTTTGGCGTTGTCGCTCCTTCTGGATTGCAGTGCCGATTCACTTTATGCAGATGCTGGCACTGGATTTCTGGTGCAGTCTTCGAATTCGTACGGGAGCGAGTGGTTTAGGGCTCGAAGCATTACGTACGGCCCTATTTGGGATATGACTTAGTCGGTTCCGCCTGGCGACAATCCCTTCCCTCACCAACCTGCTAAGCAGAGAAAGAGACACGTGGAGGTTCGGGTTTTTGCGAAGACATATAACTCTAATAAAGTTTTGCAATGGATGGTTTCCGGCTATTCCAGAGAAAGTCCAGCTTTATCCAAAAGCAAACCATTGTGGAGGTCCTCTTCGTACAGAAATGACTCCAAGGCGCTTCCTGTAATATGTCGTAATTGAAATCCGGTGCGCTGGATGGATTCCCTAAATTCAGGTCGCTTTGACATATTCCATACAGCAACACGTAACAGCTCCAGCCTTGCATCTGGTAGGTTCTTCGGAGCCGCAAGTGCAAACCAGCTTCCCAAGGATTCGTAGTCAATTCCCGATTCCTTAAGAGTGGGGATATCTGGTGCAGAGGGGAGTCGCTCCCCTGACATGGTTGCCAGTATTCGTACTTGGCCCGCTCTGCGAAGCGAGTCAACAGCAGACAGAGATGATATGATAACATCCACGCTGTCTGCCAATAAATACTGCAGAGCAGGAGCCGATCCCTGGCTGGGCTGCCATGACATTGCAGACGCATCGAGACCAGCGGCTTCGAGAAATCCGATTCGGCTTAGATCCCATAGACCGCCAAAGCGGGAGCCGCTTGCCGTCAATGTTTCCGGGCTCACTCTTAGTCCAGTAATGAGGTCGTGGATGGTCTCCCAGGGAGCGTCATGTCGGACCGTGACCACAGGGGGATTCACGGCAATCAGTGCAATCGGGGAGTAGCTGTCAAAGTTGATATGCGTGAGCCCCGTCCAGTGCATCATCGCGATGTCCTCAGTGAGAGCTCCCAGTGTATAGCCGTCGGCCTCAGACCGCACCAAGGCCGCATGGCCAATGACTCCGTTGACTCCGGCCCGATTCACGACATTGACAGGTTGATCGAGCTCCTTCTCAAGACCGCGGGCTAAAACACGCGAGGCAACATCACCACCCGTCCCCACTTCCCAGGGTACGATGAAGCTCAGGGAGCGACTTGGATATGCCTGCTCAACCCCAGAGGTCTGGCAGGCACATAGCGAAATAAGTAGTAGGAGGCAGATACTTCCTATGCGACGGTCATCCACCACTCCAAGGCGGTGCAATCCCGTTGGAGCGTGCATAAGCAATCATCTGCCCAAGATGCTCATGGGTATGCCCTGAAATAATCCCCAGTACTCCGTAGTGATTCATGGTCATACCGAAGATCTCAACGGTGCCGCTCAGGTCGGCCTCTGCCATAGAGTCTAGGAGCTCTTTGACATGTGCTTGCGAAGCAGCCAATCGCGCCATAGCCCCCTCCTTGGTATCGGTTGCGGATGCCTCGTAGTCCGACTCGTGTCCCAGCATTGCTGCAATCCCGAAATTGGCATCGGACACATGATTGAGTACTTCAACAACAGAGCGGATGCCTTCGGCGGGGCTCCAGTCAAAATGATCTTCAGGGATGGCGTCAGCCAAGCTGTTGAGTTTTTCGGAGGCCTGGGAGAAATCCATGGAAACAGCACCCAGATAGGCACTGTTGTCGTGCTCTTGAGCAGTTGCCGGCAGAACCAGAGCGGCTGCAAGCAAGAAAAATGTGACGTTTCGTAACATGAGATTGGTGTGAGATTGTGTGAACAGGTCAATATAACGGTTGTTGGTATTTATTGTGCTTTGTTGAGGCGCTGCTCCTCTACCATGGTGCCACATCCTCTGGGAGTGCTTTCGCATCCTAGACAATTCCGCCCTTGATCGAACCACTGATATCACCACCCACACACCTGCACCCCAGATGCAATGGACGCAAGGGACGACTTGAATACTCCTGTTTACCGTTAGCAGGACGCAGCATAGCAAGTAGGAGACAGGTCTCTATGTGAAGATCATCCACCACTCCAGGGTGGTGCAATGCCGTTCGAGCGGGCATAAGCAATCAACTGTCCGAGATGCTCATGGGTATGTGCTGTAATGGCCCCCACCGCTCCGTAGTGATTCATGGTCATACCGTAAAGCTCAATTGTGCTGTTTAGGTCGGCTTCGGCCATAGAATCTAGGAGTTCTTTGACATGTGCTTGTGAAGCAGCTAATCGCGCTAGAGCACCTTCCTTGGTATCGGTTGCGGATGCCTTGTAGTCTGACTCGTGTCCCAGTACCGCTGCAAGCCTAAAATTGGCTGTGGATACATGATTGAGTACTTCAACAACGGAGAAGATACCCTCTGCAGGTCTCCAGTCAAAATAATCTTCGGGAATGGCTTCAGCCAGACTGCTGAGTTTCTCGGAGGCCTGGGAGAAATCCACGGACACAGCACCCAGATAAGCGCTATTGTCGTGCTCTTGAGCAGTCGCTGGCAGAACCAGAGCGGCTGCGAGCAAGAAAAATGTAACGTTTCGTAACATGAGATCGATGTAAGATTGTGAGAACAGACCGATACAACGGTTGTCGGTATTTATTGTGCTTTATTGAGGCGCTGCTTCTCCACCATGGCGGCCACATCCCCCAGGAGTGCTTTTGCATCATAGATGATTCCGTCCTTGATCGTGTAATCCACTCCTCCCACGAATTCGGCTTCACCCGTCTCGTCGTTGAGCTTCATGGCACCTGTTCCATAAAGGACCTTGAAATTCGCCAATGGGTTTTCACTCACGATCAGAAGGTCTGCTCGCATGCCGGCGCTAATCACTCCATATTCGATGGGTTTCTGGAGAGGTTTATAGATTTCCATTGCTCCGTGCATGGTCGCTGCACGGACGACTTCCAGCGGATGAAAGCCCGCCTCCTGCAGCATTTCCAACTCGAGGATCGTTCCAAATCCGTAGAGTTGATAGATATAGCCACTATCACTGCCAACGGTCACCTTTCCGCCGCGGTTCTTGTATTCGTTCAGGAACTGCATCCAGACCTGGTAGAATTTTTTCCACGCAACCTCATCGTGCGTTGTCCAGTCGAAAAAATAAGACCCATGATCGGTGCGACTGGGATCGAAAAATTCCTGAAGGCTTCCAAGTAAGTATTTTTCATTCCAGTCTGTATTCCGGGCCCGCATCACGTCGCGTCCGGCAGAATAAATGGTCATCGTAGGATTGATATAGTAGTCGAGTTCAAGGAACTCGTCCATGACGGAATTCCAGAGATCATCTTGCGGGGTCACGAGTGACCACTGCCGTGCGACCTGTGCAAAACGCATCTGTTCATCATTATAGTCCATATCAACCGGCCAGGGTTGGACGTCGTGATGGTCGTACAGTGCTTCAAAGAGCCCGTAGAAATGGGTCATGCTACCAAGCCCGAGCCGGGCTGCATCCAGGGCATTCATTTGAGCGACTCCCATTTGTCCGAGATGCGCGGTGGACCCAAGGTTATGTTTAGCCGCTTCATCAAGCAAAGCGGCCATAATGTCCGGTGGATAGGAGCCAAGCTTCAGCCCATCCACACCGGACTCCGCGGCAAACCGTACCCATTCGCGTGCGGCTTTCGGTGTCGTGACTGGCCCCTGATCCCAGCCGCTGCCCGGCCGGTGATAACTGACCATATGGGGAGCCGTGATCTCATTGTGGGCACTCCGTTCCCTTTCCTTCAACGACCAGTCAAATCCGCCGAATGATACTCCTCTCACAGTTGTGATTCCATGTGCAAGCCAGAGTTTGTAGATATATTCCGCTTCAGGAGTCTTAGGGATACCGCCCGTGTGAACGTGAAGGTCTACAATCCCAGGCATCACGTATTTGCCGTGCGCATCAATCTCACGGGTAGCTTCATCCGGGCGTCTCTCCTGATTAATGGCGACACGCGGAGCCCCTACACTGCGAACGCTCACAATCCGATTTCCTTCAATCACAATATCCATTGGGCTGCGGGGCGGTGAACCAGTCCCATCAATAACAGTGGCACCCCGGATAATCAATCGTTCAAAGGGGCCTTCTCCTTCAGTGCGATCAGGCGCGGGTGCTACCTGCGCAGAGACGAGCAGGGGGGTATGGATGAATACGAACAGGAATACATAGAGAATTGGTGAATAACGCATGTGCTTAGATCTGCGAAAATGGAAGGGGACGGAGAATAAAGTCGGTAATATTGGAAACCGTGTCTGCATAAGTCGGGTCATCCCGCAGTGCAATCCATTCTGGATCGACGATAAACCTGTCCCACGCTGCATCTCGCTCAGACATGCTTTCAAATCCCAGCATGTAGGTGAGATTAGGCATTCGTGGTCCAAAAATCGTTTCACCAAAGAATACCGGAGTCAATCCTGTTTTATGGAAGATAGCAATCTCTCCACCCTCATTGAACATGGCAATTTTCTTCTGCCCAGCAATCACGTTGTGACTCTCATAAATGCGTAACTCAAAAATCCGGTTTGATCCTTTCACGGGCACCGCGACTTGTGGCATATCTACAAAAGCGTGCATGAGTTGACGTTCCTGACGCACATAAGATGGATCATCCAATGAGGAATTCAGGAAAGAGGCCCCAGAACGTCGAAATTCCTCGTCATCCAGGAGCAACGTACTTCCTCGCAGGGCAGTCTCTACATTCTGGTGAGGCACCAGAATGTAGAGTGAGGGATCATTGGGACCATATAAAGGGGAGAAGACTCCAATGGAGCCAATCCCTAGCCGGCCGTAAGCGGGCAAAGCTGCATCGCGATAAAAATCAGCGACACGCGACTTCCGGGGGCCTATATTCGTATGATACGTGATCATCTCGAAGTATTGACGCTGCCGGATATCTGTGCGGGGAGTTATAAACGTAGTGGCAGCGGCGAGGGGGATAGAAGACATAAATGAACGACGATGCATGACAGCACAGGATTGAGTGGGATTAAAAATAGCAATTCCAAATTAATCGAAACAGCGAAGAGAATCTTTGATGCGGCAGTGAAGAGTGTGAGTGCGCCCCAGTTCATGGAGTCGACAGGAGATTTATTGATTTCGGGGCAGGGCCGTGTCGTGGGAGCAGGCAAAGCTGCGATGGCGATGGCGGCAGCCTTGGAGCAGCAATTCCCCGAATGCTCATTTGAAGGCCAGGTGGTTGTGCCTCATGGCTATATCAACTCGTTTCCCAAAGACCAGTCTCCTCCCAGAACTATCAGAGTGTCGGAAGGGGGGCATCCGGTCCCGGATGAGGCGAGTCAACTAGCTGCAGCAGATGCACTCCGAATTGCACAGGACTGTGGCGTGGGAGATACGCTCATTGTTCTTCTTAGTGGCGGAGCTTCGGCATTATGGAGTCTCCCATCTTTGGGCCTCACACTGCACGATTTACGTACCGTCAACCAGCTGCTATTGCGCAGCGGCGCGAATATTCATCAGATCAATGCGGTTCGCAAGCATTTATCGGCGATCAAAGGAGGTCAACTTGGAAAGGCAGCATGGCCGGCGCACACCATCACGTTAGCTGTATCTGATGTTGTTGGGGATGATGAGTCTGTCATTGGCAGTGGTCCGACCGTTGCAGATCCGACGACTTGGGAGGATGTGGTAGATGTAATCCTGGCATTTGATCTACAAATCTCCCCTGGAGTGCGGAAGTATCTCAAGTTTGGACTTGAAGGGGTTCAATCAGATACCCCCAAGCCAAGCTCAGATCTGTTGGAGGGGTCTGATTTCCGACTGCTGGCTTCAAATGATCATGCTCTGAGAGCAGCAGAGTCTGCAGCAGAGCAAATGGGCTATCATGTTGTGGGTACAAACTCCTGTGTCCATGGTGAAGCACGGGATATTGGGGCGGTCATGGCCCGGGAGACTTTGAGTTTAGGTCCCGGGGAGTGCATCCTCTGGGGAGGCGAAACCACCGTCACGGTGCAGGGGGCTGGCAAGGGTGGACGCAATCAGGAATTGGTACTTGCTGCAGCGTGTGAATTCGAGAGTAAATCCATAGACGCAGTGTTACTCTCTGGTGGCACCGACGGGATTGATGGGCCAACGGATGCTGCGGGTGGGTGGGCCACTCCGGGCACGGTTGCCAAGGCGCGATCCATGGGTGTTGATCCCGATGCTGCATTAAAGGAAAATGATGCCTATCATTGCCTGAGGGCGGTAGATCAACTTCTGATTACCGGCCCAACTCATACGAATGTGATGGATATCGGGATTGGACTTCGAGCCCATGAGTAATCGTCTCGCCTTTGAGAAAAGTCCTTACCTGCTGCAGCACAAGGATAACCCTGTAGATTGGCGGCCTTGGGGAGAGGAAGCTTTTGTGGCTGCTCACGAGACCAATCGGCCTATATTTCTCTCGATCGGGTATGCAACCTGTCACTGGTGTCATGTGATGGAGAGAGAGTCGTTTGAGGACGTGGAGGTGGCCCAGCTGCTTAACGAGACATTTATCAATATCAAGGTTGATCGTGAGGAACGCCCCGATATTGATGCCATCTATATGAATGCCTGTCAGATTTCTACGGGGCGTGGCGGTTGGCCGTTGACTGTCATGATGACCCCAGCAATGCGTCCGTTTCTGGTGGGGACATACTTTCCCAAGACCGCACGCTATGGTCATGAGGGGATGTTGCAGATCATTCCAAAGGTTGCGGAGGCGTGGCAAAAAAATCGCGATCAGATAGAGAGAACAGCAGATGAGTTTGTACGGGCGCTGGAACAGTCCGCAGACATGGATCTCTCAGGAGAGGAGCTATCGGTGGACACCCTCCATAGGGCATTCCGGCACTTTGAACAGCAGTACGATCCGGTAAATAGCGGGTTTGGGCGTGCACCCAAGTTTCCGTCTCCAGAGCGGTTGCGCTTTTTGCTCCGCTATTGGCACCGCACTCAAAATCCCAAAGCGTTGGAAATCGTTCAGCAGACTCTCCAGAAAATGCGGCGTGGAGGACTTTATGATCAGTTGGGGGGAGGTTTTCACCGCTACAGTACGGATGAGATCTGGCGAGTTCCCCATTTCGAGAAGATGCTCTATGATCAGGCGCTGTTGAGTCTCATCTATCTGGAAGTCTACCAAGTGACTGGCGAGTTTGAATTCATGCAGACGGTTTTTGATACACTTCAGTATGTGCATCGCGAATTACAACATCCTGATGGTGCATATTTTACTGGAGAGGATGCAGATTCCGAAGGAGTTGAGGGGAAGTACTATACCTGGGAGATGGAAGAGGTCCGGAGGTTTCTGAAATCCGATGAAGTGGAGCAGATCGCGCACACATTCAATCTGGATGAAGGGGGCAACTACCTGGATGAAGCGACTCGTCAACGGACGGGAAACAACATCTTCTATCGCACTTCAGAGGGCCCTCTCGAGGACAACGTAACCCTAGAAGATGCGTGTAATCGATTATTCCGGCATCGGTCGAAGCGGGTGCGTCCTCTTTTGGATGATAAGGTGTTGACAGATTGGAATGGGCTCATGATTACAGCACTTGCCCAGTCCGGTATGGTGTTGGGGGATTCCAAGTTCATTCATCGGGCAGAAAAATGCGTGCGCTTCATTGAAAAAAATATGATGCCGGAGCCGGGCAGGCTGCTCCACCGATGGCGGCAGGGTGAGGCGGCGATCGAGGGACTCCTGGATGACTACGCGTATATGATCATGGGATTGTTGGCACTTTATGAAGCGACAGATCAGGAAGATTATTGTACGCTCGCACGGGCGTTTACCCAGACGGTCTTAGATGAATTCAGGTCTGAGAAGGGGGATTTTTTTATGGTCAAGCGCAATAGTGAACCACTTCTACTGCGGCCTAGGCAGCCGTTTGATAGCGCAATTCCCTCTGGCAATTCAGTGATGATAATGAATCTATTCCGCCTGGCTCGCATCATAAGTGATCCTGATCTCGAAGCTGCTGGGCATCAGTCTATGGAGGTGTATTCAGGTGGGCTTTCGAAGTATCCTGATGGGTTTAGTGCGACGCTGGCAGCGCTTGATTATGGAATGGGACCGAGCACTGAAATCATTGTTTCAGGCTCTGGTGACCAACCTGAAACCCAGGCAGCATTGGCAGATCTTAGAAAAGTATACGCGCCCAATGTGGTCATCCTTTCGCGTCCAAATTTTGGAGGCATAAGTAAGTCTGCGATCCATGTGTGCCATGGGGCCACCTGTGAGATTCCGACTCAGGATACCACGGCGGTTATCGCTCGCAT
>JAPPBZ010000059.1 GCA_026702635.1 Bacteroidota bacterium | reverse complement strand
CTCTCAACGAGCACCAAGACAGTGGATGCATTGCTCAAGCTAGAGCTTCCCAGTGGTGTTGATGTAGAAATCAAGGTGTAATTGGAAGTAGTCCTTTTCGCGTGGCAATGAGTGGAATGATTGGTAAAAAGGTTGGCATGACCAGCATCTTTGATGCAGCGGGAAATAATATTCCCTGCACCGTCATTGAAGCTGGCCCAAACCGCGTCGTGCAGGTTAAACGGCACGATGGGCAGGACGGGTATGATGCCGTCCAACTCGGATTTGGCGCCCGTAAAGAACGACGGACAAGTAAAGCATTGAATGGTCATTTTCAGGCGGCAGGGGTTCCTCCTCAGCGTGTACTCAAGGAGTTTGAGTGGGCTGGGGATATGCCGGAGGTTGGAGATGAGGTTCGTGTAGAGAATGTTTTTGTGGAGGGGGAGATGATTGATGTTGCAGGATTGAGTAAGGGGAAAGGGTTTCAGGGTGTTGTTCGGCGTCATGGTTTTCACGGGGTGAACGACCGGACCCACGGACAGCATAACCGCGAACGTGCCCCCGGATCTATCGGTGCTTCCAGTGATCCCTCGAGGGTGATCAAGGGAATGCGTATGGCAGGTCAAATGGGAAACGCGCGTGTCACGGTCAAAAACCTCGATGTGACCCGCATTATCCCTGAACACAATCTGTTGTTGGTTCGTGGTGCGGTTCCAGGACCGGTCAATGGAGTGGTAGAACTATTTAAACAAGGCTGATCGGAAGCATGAAGTTGGACGTTTATCAGCATAATGGATCGCCTGCAGGTCGGAAGATTGCCCTTGACACGGCAGTTTTTGGTGTAGACCCGAATGATCATGTTCTGTGGTTGGATGTGCGCAGAACTCAGGCTGCATCGCGCCAGGGCACCCATAAAACCAAAGAACGTGGAGAGGTCAAAGGATCAACCCGTAAGCTTTACCGCCAGAAAGGTACCGGGATGGCACGTGCCGGGAACGCGGCTTCTCCGCTACGAAGAGGTGGTGGGAGAATTTTTGGTCCGCGGCCACATCGGTACAATGTGCGACTAAGTAAGAAAGTACGTCGCAATGCCAGATGCTCCGCACTCAGCTACAAGGCTCGCGAAGACGCGATCCGTGTGGTGGATCCTCTGAACTATGAATCCCCCAATACGCGTGCATTGCTCACTCTTCTGGGAAATCTGGAACTGGACGGGCAGCCGGTATTGATCGTGACGGCTTCCAATCGCCCTGAGCTATTTCGCTCTAGCAGAAATTTGGACCGCGTTGTGGTACGTGAAGCTCGTAACGTAAGCACCGAGGATATTCTCCGCGCCCGGATATTGGTGTGTGAGGAGGATGCCCTCGCGGTATGGAGCAATCTTTGGGCCTCAACGCTAAGCAACTGATTGCCATGAGTCGACAAGTATTGATCCGGCCTTTGGTTACCGAGAAACTCTCCGCCCAGATGGAGGAGGGACACTACGCGTTTATCGTGGATTCGAAGGCCAATAAAATCGAAATCAAGCAGGCTGTACGGGAGAGATTTCCGACGGTCAAGATCAAGGAAGTACGTACAATCAATGTGCGCGGTAAGTATCGCCGCCAGATGACGCGTCAGGGGGTCAGACTCGGACGAACCGCCAGCTATAAAAAGGCGATTGTGACGCTGATGCCGGGCAGTGAGCAGATTGACTTCTTCGAGAGCATATAGGACGATGGCGATTCGTAAACTTAATCCGGTTACTCCTGGGCAGCGTCAGCGCTCGGTGTCTGCTTTTGATCAGATTACCGACAGCACGCCGGAAAAGAAGCTTTTGCGCCCGGTCAAACGCCGTGGTGGCCGCAATTCTACTGGGCGTATCATGGTACGCCATCAGGGAGGACGGCATAAGCGACGCTATCGAGTGATTGATTTTCGGCGCAACAAGGATGACATCCCTGCCCGCGTTGCGAGCATCCAGTATGATCCAAACCGGTCGGCGAGGATCGCGTTGCTGGTCTATGCGGATGGTGATAAGCGTTATGTCATTGCACCGGATAAGCTTGCCGTGGACCAGCAGGTCCAAAATGGTCCTGATGCACCACCAGAGATTGGTAATTGCCTGCCATTGGGAAGGATCCCCTTGGGGACTTTCGTGCATGCAATTGAGATGAAGCCTGGTAAAGGCGCCCAGCTTGCACGTTCTGCAGGGACATTTGCCCAGCTGACCGCTCGCGAGGGTAAGTATGTTACACTGAAACTGCCCAGCGGCGAAGTTCGTCGAATTCTTGCCGAGTGCAGGGCAACGATCGGTACAACCAGTAACCCGGATCATATGAATATTGATTTGGGCAAAGCTGGTCGTCGACGCTGGATGGGGGTCCGCCCTAAGGTCAGAGGAGTTGCCATGAACCCGGTTGATCATCCGATGGGTGGTGGAGAAGGAAAAGCGAGTGGAGGACATCCGCGCTCTCCTTCGGGGGTTCCGGCCAAAGGATACAAGACTCGTAAGCGTAAGTCCGCTTCAGACAAGTACATCGTGCGTCGACGTGACGCCAAACGTAGATAACCATGGCACGATCTCTCAAGAAAGGACCTTTTGTTCACCATAAGCTTCAACGTAAGGTGGACCAGTTGAACCAGACGGATAAGAAAAAGGTAGTGAAAACCTGGAGTCGTGCATCTATGATCACCCCGGATTTTGTGGGGCATACATTCGCGGTTCACAACGGGAGGCAGTTTATTCCGGTTTATGTGACTGAAAATATGGTGGGACACCGCTTGGGTGAATTTTCCCCGACGAGAAATTTCCGTGGTCACGCCGGATCCAAAAAAGACAGACGGGGGAGCTAATTGATCATGGAGGCACGTGCAATACGTAAATATATTCCCAGTTCGCCGCGTAAGATGCGACGCATTGTCAATGTGGTTCGGGGCCAATCGGTTCCTGAGGCGCTGAATATACTGCATTTTCTACCGCATGCTGCGACTAGGCCTGTATCCCTGGCCATCCGGTCAGCGGTACATAATCTCATGGATAAAAATCCGGACGAGAGGTTCGACGAGAATGATCTTTTCGTGAAGGAAATCAGGGTGGATGAAGGCCCTGTACTCAAACGGATTCGACCCGCCGCTCGTGGTCGGGCACACCCGATTCGCAAGCGTATGAGCCATCTAACCGTAACTGTTCAAGCCGAAATCTAGTAGCTCTTAATCAAAATGGGTCAGAAAACACATCCAGTTGGCTTTCGTCTCGGTACTATCCGGGGCTGGGATTCGAACTGGTATGCCAGAAAGAAAGATATTGCCGCCAAGCTCTTCGAAGATGAAGAACTGCGTCGCTACCTTACGGCTCGGCTGAAGCGTGCCGGTCTCAGTCGTGTTGTGATTGAACGTACGCCGAAGCGGATCATCCTCACGCTCCATACCAGCCGACCAGGTGTCGTCATCGGTCGAGGAGGTCAGGAAGTCGAAAAATTGCGTGAGGAGCTCAAGCGGATCACGACCAAGGAGATCCAGATCAATATCAATGAGATCAAACGGCCAGAATTGGACGCTAGTTTGGTTGCGCAAAATGTAGCACAACAGCTTGAAGGACGGATTTCCTTTCGGCGTGCCATGAAGCAGGCACTCCAGGGAGCGATGCGCATGGGAGCACAGGGGATTCGGATCAAAGTGAGCGGGCGGCTTGGCGGTGCCGAAATGGGACGAGTCGAACAGTATCTGGAGGGGCGTGTGCCACTGCATACGATCCGTGCAGATATTGATTACGCAGAGGCAACCGCATATTCGATCTATGGAACCACGGGAGTGAAAGTATGGGTTTACCGTGGTGAAATACTTGGGCGACCGGATCTTAGTCCGAACGTGCAGGCCCAGCGCCAGCAATTGCGTCAAATGCAGACGGGAGGACGTGGCAGTGAGAGCAGGAAGGCTCGGGATCGCCGCCGCGGGAACCGTGGGCGTCGTGGAGCCCGCGCAGGCAGTCAAGGCGGTGGACGCAGAGGCGGGAATCGACAATAGTTATCCAAGGTAAAGAGAGACACGAACCATGTTGATGCCAAAGCGGACGAAGTACCGCAAGCAACAAAAAGGCAGGATCAAAGGGAATGCAACACGCGGCGCACGCGTGAATTTCGGGGATTTTGCGATCAAAGCTCTCGAGCCAGGACGGATTTCCAGTCGACAGATTGAAGCTGCGAGGATTGCAATGACTCGGCGGATGAAACGTGTGGGGAAGGTCTATATCCGAATTTTTCCCGACAAGCCGATTACCAGCAAGCCCGCAGAGGTTCGGATGGGAAAAGGTAAAGGTGCCATTGATCATTGGGCGGCGCCTGTTCATCCCGGTCGGATCCTGTTCGAGATTGGTGGGGGAGTCCCCCTCGAGCTTGCAAAGGAATCCATGCGGCTGGCTCAGCAAAAATTGCCAATCAAAACCAAGTTTGTTGTGCGGCCTGACTATGTGGAGAATTAGATGACCATGAAAGCAACTGAAGTACGAGCCCTCAGCATCGAGGAGGTGCAGGAGCGGATTCGTGAAGAAGAAGAGCAATTGGCCGAATTAAAATTCAGACACGCCATTGCACAATTGGAGAACCCGATGCTGCTTAGAGAAAAGCGTCACTTTTTAGCACGCTTGAAAACAATTCTCAAGGAACAGGCTGCCGAGGATAAACATGAGTGATGTAAAAAGATCTTCCCGGAAAGAGCGTACTGGGATTGTTCTTAGCGATAAGATGAACAAGACGATCGTGGTCGGTATTCAGCGCCAGGTCCGCCATCCGATTTACGGCAAGTTTATCAAGAAAAGCGGACGCCTGTTTGCACATGACGAGCAGGAGCAGGCTCGCGAGGGTGATACGGTGCGAATTAACGAAGTCAGACCGCTGAGCAAGAAGAAGCGGTGGCGTCTGTTGGAAATCGTGGAGCGCGCGAAATAAGTCAATCCGATGATACAACAAGAGTCCAGATTAGCCGTAGCAGACAATAGCGGTGCAAAAGAAGTGCTGTGTATCCGTGTTTTGGGGGGAAGCGGCCGGCGTTATGCACGGATCGGAGATCGTATTGTGGTTTCCGTGAAGTCTGCGATTCCTGGTGGGGATGTCAAAAAGGGGGATGTATCCAGAGCCGTTGTCGTGCGTACACGCAAAGAAATGCGTCGTACGGATGGGTCTTACATCCGATTTGACGAAAACGCAGCGGTTCTGCTGAACGCTCAGGGAGAGCCCAGAGGTACTAGAATTTTTGGACCGGTGGCACGGGAACTACGCGAAAAACAGTATATGCGTATTGTTTCCCTGGCTCCAGAGGTGATTTAGAGAATTATGGGTCAATCACGACGAAAAACAAAGAAACCCCATGTCAAAAAAGGAGACATGGTCATGTTGACAAAGTCGATCACGGCTTCCAAGGGAAGTCCTGACCGGGATCGGGGATACGTTGGGAAGGTTCTTCGTGTTTTTCCCGACGAAGGGCGTGTGATTGTGGAAGGGGTCAATTTGCGGATCCGCCATACCCGTCCCAACCAGGTCTACCCACAGGGCGGCCGTGTGCAGCGTGAAATGTCCATTCATATTTCCAATGTACAGCCGGTGGACAGCAATGGTCTGGCAACACGAATCGGACGTAAACGGATTGAAGATCCGGAAACGGGTCGGGGAGAATGGATTCGTTATGCAAAATCAACGGGAGAGGAGTTGAGTTAGGATTATGGCACAGTATGAACCGCGTTTGAAGACGCGATATAAATCAGAAACTATTGAGCAGTTGATCAAGCAGTTCTCTTACGGGAACCGGATGCAGGTTCCGCGTCTGGTCAAGATTACGGTCAATAAAGGTGTCGGTGAGGCTACCCAGAATCAAAAACTTTTGGATGGCGCAGTAGATGAGCTACGGCGGATCACTGGACAACAGCCGATTGTGCGGCGTGCACGCAAGAGTGTTTCGAATTTTAAGCTTCGTGAGGGGATGCCTATCGGTGCCAGTGTCACGCTTCGCGGGGATCGTATGTGGGAATTCCTGGATCGGTTGATCACGCTGGCCTTGCCACGGGTACGGGACTTTCGTGGTGTCCCTGACGGAAGTTTCGATGGTCGGGGAAATTACTCCTTGGGAATCAAGGAGCAAATTATTTTCCCTGAGATCAATGTAGATCAAATCGAGCGCATATCGGGTCTTGGACTCACGTTTGTGACGAGTGCATCCTCGGATGAAGAAGCTTTTGCACTTCTCGGGGAGCTGGGGATGCCATTTGTACGTCGACAGAGCGCAGCTGCCTGAGATAACGAAAGAGAAAACAGAGTACATGGCAAAAAAGAGTGTTATAGCCCGACAGAAGAAGCGCGAGCAGATGGTTGCGCAATATGCTGAGCGCAGAGCAGAGCTGCGAGCCAAAGGGGATTATGAAGGCCTGCAGATGCTTCCGCGTGACGCAAGTCCATCAAGATTGCGCAATCGGTGTCAACTGACGGGACGTTCACGCGGGTACATCAGGGTGTATGGTCTGTCAAGAATTGCATTCCGTGACATGGCCCGGGCCGGGAAAATTCCGGGAATTCGTAAATCAAGTTGGTAAGCAAATGGGGGTTATTACAGATCCGGTTGGAGACTATCTTGCCAGGCTGCGGAATGCGCAGATGGCAGGACATAGGTACACAGACATTCCGGCATCCCGAATCAAGCGGGCGATTACTCAGATCCTGAAGGATAAAGGGTACGTTGCGCGATTTCTAAACGTTGACGATGAAGGTCAGGGGCGTTTGCGCATTTTTCTCAAGTATGATCGCCATGGGAATGGGGCGATCCGATCAATGAAGCGGATATCCAAGCCAGGTTTGAGAGTGTATGCGAAGGCAGATAAGTTGCCTCGTGTAGAGAATGGGCTTGGAGTTGCCATCTTGTCTACTTCACGGGGGGTCATGACCGATAAAGAAGCCGAGCGCATTCATGTGGGTGGTGAAGTGCTCGCACACGTGTTTTAAGATGTCAAGGATTGGAAAACAAGGTATTGCAGTCAGCGAAGGGGTCAAAGTCAGTATCTCCAAAGGGAATGAGGTGACAGTGAAGGGCCCGAAAGGGACGTTGCAGCTTCAGGTTTCGCCTGAGTTGACTTTATCGCAGGATGCGAACATGCTCAAGGTTGAACGACCAACGGATCAGAAGCGCCATCGCGCCATGCATGGTTTGTACCGTTCACTCCTTTCGAACATGGTCCAGGGGGTCACGGAGGGATTCCAGAAGGAGTTGGAGATCATTGGAGTGGGAACGCGTGCAGAAGTGAAGCAAGGAGTACTAGAATTGGCAGTCGGGTTCTCTCATCCCATTTACTTTGTACCTCCTGAGGGGGTGAAAATTACCGCTGAAGGAGGTGGACGTGGACGAAATCCCAAGGTAATGGTGTCCGGGATTGACAAGCAGGCAGTTGGGCAGGTTGCTGCCAAAATCCGTTCCCTGCGGCCTCCAGAGCCCTACAAGGGTAAGGGGATTCGCTATGTGAATGAGTATGTTCGAAGAAAAGCCGGAAAAACAGCTTCCACTAAGTAGTTGATCAGCAGATATGGCCACCAGCAAGTTCAAATCGGCTAAAGCAGTGCGGAGATTCCGTACCAAGCGTAGTATTCGTCGCAAAGTACATGGGACGGCAGGACGTCCTAGGTTGACCGTGTTTCGGAGCAATCGCAATATTTATGCGCAATTGATTGATGATGATGCACGTCGGACACTCGTTGCTGCATCCACACTCGACCAGGGGCATGAGGCCGATTCTCCAGTAAATGCAGGCTCGGTCGTAGGGGAGCGACTTGCTACACGTGCGGCGGAGCACGGAATCCGTAAAGTCGTGTTTGACCGGAACGGTTACAGATATCACGGGCGTGTCCGTTCGTTGGCTGAAGGTGCCCGTAAGGGTGGATTAGAGTTTTAATTTGAAAAGTATAGGACGCAATGCAAAGAACGCAAAATCAGCAGCGCAACCGCAGTGAATCCACGGATCAGACGGAATGGATTGATCGTTTGGTCAAAGTGAAACGTGTGGCCAAGGTGGTCAAGGGTGGACGCCGTTTTTCATTTAATGCGGTGGTCGTCGTTGGTGATGGCCAAGGCCATGTAGGTACGGGGCTTGGTAAGGCGAACGAAGTTGCGGACGCAATCAAGAAGGGGACGGAAGATGCAAAAAAACGCCTAATCTCTGTTCCAGTGACCAAGACAGGTACGATCCCTCATCAGGTGATTGGCAAGAAAGATGCAGGACGCGTGTTGTTGAAGCCTGCATCCCCGGGGACGGGCGTGATCGCAGGTGGCGGAGTCCGTGCAGTCCTTGAGTGTGTGGGGATCACCAACGTACTGTCCAAGTCGCTTGGCACCAGTAATCCGCATAATCAAGTTGCGGCGACCATGAATGCACTCAAGAGCTTGGAGCATCCCCTGGAAGTAGCACGTCGCCGTGGAATTCCCCTGAACCGCGTCTTTGAAGGATAAGATGATATCACTCAAAATTACTCAGTCACGGAGTTTGATCGGTTCATCGGGGCGGCAGCGCCGGACGATGAAAGCTTTAGGATTGCGTCGCCTGCATCACACGGTGACGCATCATGATACTCCAGTTATTCGTGGTATGGTGCGCAGTGTATCTCATCTGGTCAAGGTCGAAGAAATCACTGCTCAAGAGCAGGAAACGGAATAGATACATGAATTTAGGAACGCTAAAACCCGCGAAAGGCTCGACAAGACGTAATAAGCGGCTTGGTCGAGGTGTCGGATCCGGTAAGGGAGGGCACAGTTCTTCACGGGGAAACAAGGGACAAAAAAGCCGCACCGGCAATCATCGGATGCCGGCTTGGTTCGAAGGCGGCCAAATGCCGCTTCAGCGTCGGGTTCCCAAGTTTGGATTCAAAAATCCTAATCGGGTATCCTATAACGTATTGAATCTGGGCCAGCTAGGTTCGCTGGTTGAAGCTGGGAGGCTGAGCGCAGACAAACCGATTACGCCAGATTCATTAAGAGAAGCGGGTATAGTCCGCAAGAATGATCGAATCAAGATCCTCGGAGGTGGTGAACTGACCGTTGCCTTAAACATTGAGGTCCACGCTTTCAGTAAGTCAGCAGAAGAAAAAATTCAGGCAGCAGGTGGATCAATCCAGCAACTGTCAGCTAACTAACTCAGTCGAGAGAACTCTGAATGGCGGGAATTGCCGATAGCTTACGCAGTATTTGGAAGATTGATGAGTTGCGCAAGCGGATAATTTACACCCTTGGGATCCTAATCGTTTATCGGGTTGGGGCATATGTATCTCTGCCCGGCATTGATGCTTCAGCGCTCACGAACGCGTTTGCACAGGGGGATCCAAATAATCTCTTTGGATTTTTCAATCTCTTTGTGGGAGGTGCTTTCCTTCAAGCGGGTGTATTCGCGTTGGGGATCATGCCGTACATCACGGCTTCCATCATTATCCAGCTTCTAGGTGCGGCGGTGCCGTATTTTCAGAAACTTCAACGTGAAGGAGAGGAGGGGCGCCGAAAGATAACGCAGTTGACGCGTTATGGTACGGCAGGCATTACAATGCTGCAGTCAATTGGTTACAGCTTGTTCCTTTGGGGAACGGTTCCATCTGCAATTGTGATTCCTCAGGGGTTTTTCATGGTGACAACCGTGATTGTCCTGACGGCGGGTACCATGTTTGTCATGTGGCTTGGGGAGCGAATCACCGAAAGCGGGATCGGTAACGGGATTTCGCTGATCATTACGGTTGGGATCATTGCATTTTTGCCTCAGGCATTCATCAATGAAGTGCGTCAATCGGCAAACGCTTTCCTTGTCCTTTTTGAAGTAGGTGTCCTGGTGGTTGTGACTGCATTTGTGGTTCTGATGACGCAGGGTACCCGGCGGATTCCAGTGCAGTATGCGAAGCGTGTGGTTGGGCGTAAGGTCTACGGAGGGTCTACCCAATACTTACCCGTACGCGTCAATGCCGCAGGTGTGATGCCCATTATTTTTGCACAGTCCATCATGTTCGTGCCGGGCACCATCGCACAGTTTGCACCAAATAACGAACTGATGCAGCGTTTCGGGGCACTCTTTCTGGACTTCACCAGTTGGGGATACTCCATTATTTTCTTTTTCGTATGTGTATTCTTCACCTATTTCTACACTGCGATTGCGGTCAATCCGAAGGAAATGGCCGATACAATGAAACGTCAGGGAGGGTTTATTCCTGGAATCCGGCCAGGTAAGCAGACCAGCGAATTTATCGATGCAATCCTGACACGTGTCACGCTTCCCGGCTCACTGTTTATTGGGTTTGCAGCAATTCTCCCGGCATTTGCGGTACAGCTTGGTTTGACGGAGACGCAGCAGTTTGCCCAGTTTTTTGGAGGGACGAGCCTGCTCATTATGGTTGGTGTAACGCTGGATACGTTAAAACAGGTGGAGAGCCATCTTTTGATGCGTCACTATGATGGGTTTATGAAAAGCGGTCGTATTCGAGGGAGATCCCGATGAGTATGCTGAAAACGCCTCATGAGGTTGCTCTGCTCCGCGAGTGTGCGGATTTGGTCTCAAAAACGTTGGCGGAGGTTGCCGGATATATATCTCCAGGGCAGGAAACCCAAGTACTTGATCGGGTTGCTGAAGATTTTATTCGAAGCCATGGTGCGGAGCCTGCATTTAAGGGGTATCGTATGGGTTCGCTTCCCCCGTTCCCCTCCGCGCTCTGCATATCGGTGAATGATGTGGTAGTCCATGGATTTCCGGGCAGCTATACCCTCTGTGAAGGAGACTTGGTGTCCATTGATTGCGGCGTACAACTGAACGGTTACTTTGGTGACAGTGCGTATACATTTGGGGTTGGAGATCTGGATCCAGACAAAACCCGGCTCTGCACTGCAACGCATGAAGCTTTAATGCTGGGAATTGCAGCAGCGAATCCCCATGCGACGATTGGAGATATTGGCTCTACAGTTCAGCGTCATTGTCAGGCACAGGGTCTGGGGGTGGTGCGGGAACTGGTTGGCCATGGGATTGGAAGCAAATTGCATGAGTCTCCACAGGTCCCCAATTTTGGCAGGCCAAACAAAGGACGCCGCCTCAGAACGGGGATGACGCTGTGCATAGAACCGATGATAAACCTTGGAACGTCTGAAATCACTGTAGATTCAGATGGCTGGACGGTCCGGTCCGCCGATGGCACCCCTTCGGCACATTATGAGCACATGATCTGTATTCGTGCAGACGCCTCGGAGGTACTTACGACCTTTGAATACATTGAGGAGGTTATTCCTGCTCCCTACGAGAGAACACAAACATTAACGTATGGCTAAACAGAAACCAATTGAACTTGACGGCGAAGTCACCGACGCCTTGCCGAACGCCCAATTTAGGGTACGTCTTGAAAATGGACACTCGATCCTTGGATTGCTTGCCGGGAAGATGCGAATGTATCACATCAAAATCCTCCCTGGTGATCGGGTAAAGGTCGAAATTTCACCTTTTGACCTTTCGAAAGGACGGATTGTGTATCGCTACAAGTAGGAACCCATAAGGCTCGTGGTGCGTACCACTGAACTTTGCTTGGAAAATTAGCCATTTACACACATCAGAGATGAAAGTACGAGCGAGTATCAAGAAGCGGAGTGCGGATGACAAGGTTGTCAGACGCAAGGGCCGTCTTTATATCATTAACAAAAAGAATCCGAAGCACAAGCAGCGGCAGGGATAGGATTATATGCCTCGAATAGCTGGAGTTGATGTGCCGCCGAATAAGCGCGGTGAGATTGCACTTTCGTCCATTTTTGGCGTGGGACGCTCTCGCGCACAGGAAATTCTGGAACGGGTCGGGTTGGATCCCAATGCCCGTCCAGAGAACTGGACAGAAGAACAGACCAAAAAGGTCCGCCGCCTGATCGAAGATCATTATATCGTTGAGGGACAGCTTCGATCTGAGATTCAGATGAGTGTGAAGCGGCTCATGGATATTGGCTGTTATCGCGGTTTACGGCATCGGCGTGGCCTACCCGTGCGTGGTCAGCGAACGCAAACGAATGCGAGGACACGCAAGGGACGCAAGAAGACCGTCGCCGGGAAAAAGAAAGCACCACGCAAGTAGTTACAGAATAAATAAATGGCAAAAAAGCAGGGGCGTAAGGGTCCAGGTCGTTCTGGGAAGAAAAGGGTGGTGGTTGAATCAAACGGCATGGTATTTATCCGGGCGACATTCAATAACGTGATTGTCACCATTACGGACCAGTATGGGAATTGTATTTCCTGGTCTTCTTCGGGTAAGGAAGGGTTCAAGGGAAGTCGTAAGAGCACTCCTTATGCGGCGCAGGTTGCATCCACGACTGCGGCGACAGAGGCGGTCAATCTGGGATTAAAGCGCGTAGACGTATTTGTTAAGGGACCCGGTTCTGGACGTGAATCCGCCATTCGTGCCCTGAACACTTCGGGATTGGACATCACAACAATTCGCGATGTGACTCCGATTCCGCACAATGGTTGTCGTCCGCCTAAGCGTCGGCGTGTCTGACTTCTTTATCACCGATTCGAGTAAATAACAATCATGGCCCGTTACAGAGGACCAAAACAGAAGATTGCACGGCGGTTTAACGAACCGCTTTTTGGTCCCAGTAAATCACTGGAGCGCAAGCCGAATCCGCCAGGACAGCATGGCCAGAAACGGCGTCGTCGTGAAAGTGAGTATGCTGTTCAGTTAAAAGAAAAGCAGAAAGCAAAACATATTTATGGGGTTCTGGAGCGGCAGTTCAAGAACCTGTTTGAAAAGGCTGCCCGCAAGAAGGGGGTGACTGGTGAGAATTTGCTCCGATTTCTGGAGGCACGTCTGGATAATACGGTCTTCAGATTCGGGTTTGGTTCAACCCGGCGGCAGGCACGGCAGATGGTCACACATGGGCATATCCTTGTCAATGGTCAGGTTGTGGATATTCCCTCCTATCAGCTGCGCCCGGGAGATATTGTCTCGGTGCGGCCGCGAAGTCGACAAAACCCCGTATTTATTGAAAATGTGAAAAAGAGCCGCCGCGTGTTTTCGTGGCTGGAAACAGATCGGAGGGCACTGAGCGGGAAGTTTCTAGATTTTCCTGAGCGCTCTGATATACCGGAGAATATTCGGGAACAGTTGATCGTAGAGCTTTACTCTAAGTAATCAACTGTGATTTTTTGAACTCAATTGTTGAATATGAGCAGACACGGAATTCAAATGCCGGCGGGGGTTCTGACGGAAGAGGTGACCCCCACCTTTACACGGTTCGTAATTCAGCCTCTTGAACGTGGGTTTGGCCAGACGATCGGGAACTCTCTCAGGCGGGTTCTACTTTCCTCGCTTCAGGGGACAGTGATCACCGCGGTGAAGATTGATGGTGTGCAACACGAATTCTCAACGATTCAGGGCGTTGCCGAGGATGTATCCGATATCATCTTGAATCTCAAAGGGGTTCGTTTCAGGCCGATGGATTTTGCGAGTGGATTGATCAACCTAAAGATCAAGGGCCCTGGTACTTGGACGGCCAAGGATATTGGTGAAGCCACGAATGATTACCAAGTGTTGAACCCGGACCATCATATTGCTACACTTTCTGAAGGAGTGGACTTTGGCGTTGAACTTCGGGTAGAAACGGGACGTCGCTATGTCCCGGCTAATGAGAACAAGCGGGACACGGACCCAATAGGGGTAATTGCCCTAGATGCAGTCTATACTCCGATCAAGAGTGTTCGTGTTACCGTGAAGCCCACTCGTGTTGGGCAGCGTGTAGATTATGAGCGATTGGAGTTGGAAGTAGCCACCGATGGTTCGATTGTACCACAGAATGCTTTGAAGGAGGCTTCCAGCATCCTGAAAGATCATATTAATCCATTTATAGATATGGATTTTGTTGAGGTGCCGACCATTGAATCGTCGAGAATAGATTTCGATATCCTGCAGATCCAGGAGCAGCTTGAATTGAGTGTCGACACCCTTCCATTGTCTGTTCGTGCAAAGAATTGTCTGAAGGCTGCGAACATCGAAACAATCAGAGATTTGGTCAGCCACGATGAGGCGACCATGCTGAAGTTCCGAAATTTTGGAAATAAGTCTCTGAAAGAGCTTTCAGCTTTGCTTGCAGAACGTGGCTTGAGTTTCGATATGGATCTTTCACGGATTGCTCCTGGACCGGCAGCTTCTTAGTCTGTTACCAAAATGAGACACGCCAAGAAGGGATACAAGCTCAGTCGGACTGCCTCGCACCGCAAGGCAACTTTGGCGGCACTTTCCGGGGCGCTGATTCGAAATAAACGGATCACGACAACCCTAACGAAAGCCAAGGCACTACGCATCTACGTCGAGCCATTGATTACACGGGCCCGTGTAGATACAACGCATAATCGCCGAGAGGTCTTTCGGCACCTGATGGACAAGGCTGCGGTGACAGAACTCTTTGACGAGATTTCTGAGAAGGTAGGTGATCGGCCAGGTGGTTACACTCGGGTCCTTCGGTTGGGACAGCGTCAAGGGGATGCTGCAGAGATGGCCGTGATTGAACTGGTAGACTATAATGACTCGGTTGCCGAAACCCGTAGCTCACGCCGCCGTCGTACACGTCGGGGAAGTCGTCGTAGAAGCTCGACTCCTCAGCAGGTAGAAGTTGCTGATGCAGCAACGATTTCCTCGTCTGTAGAGGAAGAAGATGTACTCGAGGTGGAGGATGTCGCACCGGAGGTGGAAGATGTGTCGGCAGAAGATGCTGCTCCCGAGGTAGAAGATGTATCCTCAGAAGATACTGTCTCCGAGGTAGAGGGTGTGTCCGCCGAGGATACCGCACCGGAGGCAGAAGACGTATCAGTAGAAGATGTCGTCTCCGAGGCAGAAGATACATCAGCAGAGGATGCTGCCCCTGAGGTAGAAGATGAATCGGCAGAAAATGCAATCCCTGAGACAGAAGAAGCATCTGCGAAGGATACTGCACCGGAGGTAGAGGATGATGCTAAGAACTCTACCGAGCCTAAGTCGGATGATGAATCGGCAACTGGTGGAAAAGAGAGTACATCATCGTAGGAGCTGTGCTTCCAGTACATTAGTGGAAAAAATCATAAACCCGCTCGGAAATTGATCCCAGCGGGTTTTTTTGCGTTTGCACTATAATTGCAACACAAGTGGGTAGATTGTGCCGCCAAGATGTTGGAAACCTCGGGAATTCTTCAGGAACGTAATATAGCCATTGCAGAGCCGTACGGGCAGCAATTGGATGACCTGATTGCGGACTGCCATAAGTATCTCCCGGTTGTTGATGAGGTCATGATTCGGCGGGCCTTTAAGCTCAGTTACTGGGCCCACAGAAATGACATACGTGCATCCGGCGAACTCTATATCTCACATCCACTCGCAGTTGCCAGTATTGTTGCCCGGGAAATTCGACTAGATGATACGAGTGTTGGTGCCGCGCTCCTGCATGATGTGGTGGAGGATACCGATTTAACCATTGAAATTCTGAAGGCAGAGTTTGGCGAACAGATGGCCCTGCTAATTGATGGGCTAACCAAAATTCGTGGAATCTACGCGAACCGCGCCCTTGGACAGGCTGAGAATGTCCGTAAGCTCATCCTGTCAATGGCTCAGGATGTCCGTGTGATCTTTGTAAAGTTCGCCGACCGCCTGCACAACATGAAGACGATTGAGTCGCTTCCCCCGGCGAAGCAACTTAAGATTGCTACGGAAACATTAAGTCTGTTTGCACCTCTGGCACACCGTTTTGGGTTGCAACGCATCAAAAGCGAATTGGAGGACTTGGCCCTTAAGGTCCTTGAGCCAGAGGCATATTCTGGAATCGTTTCTGGACTCAAGAGTAGCAGGCAGCAGCGGGAGGCGCACATTCGTAGTTTCATTGAACCACTCAGCACCGGTCTTCGTCAGCAAGGATTTGATTTTGAAATCAAGGGGCGATCCAAGAATCTGTATTCGATCTTTCGAAAAATGCAGGCCCAAAATAAACCGCTGCAAGAAATTTATGATGTGTTTGCAATTCGGATAGTGTTAAAAACTGCCGGGGGAAAAGGGAAAGAAGATTGCTGGCGGGTATACTCTATCGTGACGGACCTGTATAAACCAATACCCGAGCGATTTAGAGATTTCATTTCTGTACCCAAATCGAACGGGTATCAGAGCCTGCATACGACGGTATTGGATTCGGATGGACGTCGAATAGAGGTCCAGATTCGGACGCAGGAAATGCACGAAATTGCCGAGCGTGGCGTGGCTGCACACTGGAAGTACAAGGAGGGAGTAGATGGAATGGATGCCAAGATGGATCAATTCCTCACCTGGGTTCATGATCTTATGGAGAACCCGGATGCGGAGCAGGCAACTGAATTTGTCCAGGAGTTCAGTCTAGATCTCTACACAGACGAGATTTATGTATTCACGCCGAGAGGAGACTTGAAAGCACTCCCCAAGGGGGCAACACCAGTAGATTTTGCATTCCAGATTCATACTGATATTGGGTTCCATTGTATTGGTGCCAAGGTGAATGGCAAGATGGTGCCCTTATCGCACAAACTCAGGAGTGGCGATCAGGTTGAAATTATTACGTCGAAGAAGATCACGGCGAACCCGGGATGGATCAAGTTCGTGGTCACACACAAGGCGCGAAGTCGCATTCGCCACCGCATAAATGAGGAACGTCGGGAGGCGGTACGATATGGGCGCCAACTTTGGGAGAAAAAAGCGAAGCGTGCAAGGATTTCGCTAACGGAAGCTGAACTCATACAGCTGGCGTCTCAATTTAATTATTCGACGTCAGCACAGATGTTTTATGAGATTTCTTCTGGTCTTCTTGACGTACAGGATCTTGTACAGTATCTACGTACGGGAGATTCACCGGACCTTGATGAGGAGATTGAGGCTTCGCAGGAATCCTCCGTTTCCTTTCTTGAACACGCGCAGGACCGCGGTGCTGAGGCATTACTCATCAATGGAGAGCGCATTCGAGGTCTGGCAACGGTGTATGCTTCGTGCTGTAACCCAATTCCAGGTGACTCGGTCTTTGGATATACAAGTAAAGCCGGTTCCATAAATATCCATCGAACAGGTTGTCGGAATGCGGCACACTTACTGGTAAACCATCCAGATCGCATCCAATCGTGTACATGGAGTCGGCAGAAAGATGTGCGGTTTGTTGTCGGGCTTCGTGTCATTGGGGAGGACCGGGTCGGTATTCTTCACGATTTGACCACGGTCATCTCCAGAAACCTGAAGACAAATATCCTGTCCATTACTGTGAAGAGCGAGGATGGCTTTTTTGAGGGTACGATTATCCTTCAGGTCAGTGATTTGCAGCATCTCAAACGTCTGATTGAGCGTATCAAACGAGTCGACAAC
>JAPPBZ010000180.1 GCA_026702635.1 Bacteroidota bacterium | reverse complement strand
ATCGACATCGCGGCGTGGCCGACCCCACCCATGGCGGAGTGGATGAGCACGCGTTGATTCTTCCGAAGGCGGGCCAGGTAGATGAGAGAATAGTAGGCTGTAACATATACCGACAAGCTAGATGCAGCTTCCTCCATGTTGAGCTCATTGGGTTTGGCAAAGACAAGGTATTCGGGGATCACCACACGGTTGGCGATGCAACCACCTGCAATAAACGCGACTTGGTCACCAACTGAGCAGTGCCGTACCTGCGCCCCGATCCGCCGAATGGTTCCACTGCCTTCCATGCCAACCTGGTGCCCGAGCGCCGAGCGCTCATAAGCCAATGCGGGCAGTAGGCCCAGGGTGACCATTACGTCGCGGAAGTTGAGAGCTGCTGCTTCGACATCAACTTCCACATCGTTTGGTCCGAGGGCAGGGAGGCTGTACGTTTTCATCTCGAGCCCGGCAATCTGGCCCGGATTATCTAGTGTGAGGCGGTATACTGCATCGCTATCCGCCGTCACATGGGAATATCGCTCTCTAATACTGGCAATTCGTGGTACCCATAAGCGGTTCTCTCGGACCGCCAGTTCCCGCTCACGCAAGTCGTTGCGAGCGAGCCAGCTTAGGGTCTTTAGATCATCCAATCCACCGAGGTCAACTAGGCGGAAATCGAGCTTTGCTTCGTCGCCGACTTCCATGGCCATGCTGCGTATTGCCCCCCACAGGGCAGATCCCCGTGGATGCTGCACATCAAAAGCTGCGCGTTGGGTGATCACGGTGAGTTGACACAGACAATTTGCATTTGCCAACCGAGCGGATACTAGTGCCTGCACGAATGCGATCAACTGCGCAGTTACCCTCTGGCCGGTCGGATCACTCGGGTCGGAACCACAGAAGAAGTCAATTGCAAGGACGTCAGCCACCTCTGACCATGCCGGGACGGAGTCGAATTGCCCACGGATGACTGCCTCATGCGGGATTGGCTGCACCGTATCGGGTGCGTCCAGAAGAGAAATCCACTCCGATGCCCAACTGTTTGGCTCTCCCAGTACCCAATGTGGGCCTGGAATTGGATCGTCTGCCTCTTCGCCAATGTGGGTGCATGGTGCTTGCAGCAGGGTGCAAGCTGGGCCGGATCTAACAATTGACCACTCTTCATCCGGCTTGACTACGGCATCTTCATCGTGGCAGATCAGCACTAGCCCGCCGTTGACAACCAACTGACGCAGGAACTGCCAGCCGTCGGGGCTGGGCAGGTCGTCCGGTCCGTGCAAAAACACGATTTCCGCGCCGCCGGGGCGAAGAATACCGTTATCCATTGGGGGTGCGGCCTCCGGATCAAGACATTGAAAGCGAAGCGCGGCATCCCGTTGGCTGAAGGCATCAAAGTGGGCTCGGGTCGTTTCCTCATTATCGCTAAGGAGCCAGAACTCGGACCGAGCATCAGAACTCGTTAGATAATCCAGACACTTGGATAGGATAGTTTGATCGGGTTCCCGTGATCCAGCAAACTCGGCCACATGGCAGCTGTATGCTTGTGTGCCCTCTGACTTTTCTAGGGCAACGATCAACGCGGCGGGGTCGATCTCCCCTGTGGGAAGTCTGTCAAGGTAAGACAGGTCTTCATAGATGAATTTCGGTTGCCAGGCGATTTCATGCTTGCTGCTCAATAGATCATTCCAGCGCGGATTGGAGGTGAAATAGACGTATTGATCAATGTGGAGGATGAGGTCTCCTGTAGTACGGTCATAGAAACTGATTGCACCGGCGGCCCGTTCTCCGCGCTGCACTGAGTACTGGCCTCGCTCGTTCGCATCCATCCAGTCTTCACTGGGCCTGGTCACATAACATGTAATCTGTGGGCCGGTGGGCGGACGCAGAAATGTTGTTCTCTCGGCTCTCTGCGGGATCGCAAATAAATGTGAAGCCGTTAACAGGTGTGACAGGAAGATCTGGAGTCCCCCATCCAGCAGTGGTGGACATCCTACATACCCCTCTTGCTGCCCCGTCGTCCAGAGCTCCTCATCCATTTCAATGTCAACGATCAAAGCTCTAGATTCGGGTTGTAACTCAAATAACTGTATGGTCTGGAAGTATGGCCCATACTGGAAGGTCTCGCTGAGGACTGCCTCAATCCGTTCGTAGAAATCACTCTGCTTCGCGAATACAGTCTCACATGAGGATCGGTCAATATCCTCAAGCCGGGCCGGAACACCAATGGGGTGGTCTGGATTACTCAGCTTTACTCGTCCACGGCAGTGGACCTCGCTGGTAGCGTTGACATCGTATGATCGGGACGAGATTGTGAACGCAAACTCGTCCCGGGTATTGGAGACTGGTCGCAGGGCAGTCTGGAGCCGAACAGGTGTCCTGGGAATCGGGCACGGCTGAAGGAATTCAAGCACTTCGAAGTGAACAGGAACGCCTTCGAAGGCCTGAAGGATCAGTTCGATATAGCCGGCAGCAGGCATGATCGCAGCATGGTGCACGCGGTGGTCTGCTAACCAGGGGAAGTCCTTCACGGAGAGCCGGGATTCGAAGAGAAGGTGGTCGCTCGGTACTCTGTGCCCAATCAGTGGTCCATGAGAGTATTGGCCTTGTTGGACGAAGAATTCGTCATCGCTGAGGATGTTGATCGCCGCCTGCCTGTCCCGAGGATGTCCAGGAAGTAGATGGGAAATGGGCTTGGGCCGCGGGTACTGAGCTGCGAAATCCAGAGCCACGCCGGATTTGAAGAGCGAAGCCAGCGCCTGTTGGAAACCGAGCCGATCATCCGAATTTCGATAGAGGCTTGGAATGCGGACCGGAATTGGCGATGCCTGTTCGAGACATTGACTGACCGCCGATTGAAGTGCACCGTGCGGGGAGATCTCAAGAAATATATCGGGCTTGAAATCACGCATAATCGTGCTGACCCCTTGTGCAAACTGCACGGGTCTCCGAATATTTGTCCACCAGTACGCTCCATCTAGACGCTCCGTTTGCTTGCCGGTCACGGAAGAAATGAAAGGGATGCTGCCATCAAATGTGCTCTTATCCAAAAAAGACAGAGCTTGCTGCACATCATCGTGGATGGGGTCCATGGCGGAGGAGTGGAACGCGATATTGCCCGCAAGCAACTGGTTTTGCAGATTACGACGATCCAGTTCCGCCATGACCGGTCTCAGCTTTGCTTCTTTGCCACAAATGACTACACTTGCTGGCGCATTCTCGCAGGCGATCTCCACCTGGGTCGGCCGTTTCTCGTCAGGCCGAAAAGCGATACCGAGCGAATCAAGCAGTTCTTCCACGCCTGAGAGATCCAAGCCGATGGCGAGCATTCGACCCGAGTCGGCCACACACTGCTGAAGGGTAGCGCGGTGGTAGACCAATTGCGTTGCCTCTGCAAGCGACAGCATGCCAGAGGCATAGGCAGCAGCGACCTCGCCTGAACTGTGCCCGATGACGCATTCTGGATGTACCCCCCAGGTCTTAAAAAGCTCAAAGAGGGCGCACTGGATCATAAAGATTGCCGGCTGGGCAAATCGAACCTCGTCGAGTTCTTCTTGGGGAGCGTTGAAGCAAATGTCGCGTAGCGAGACATCTGAAAATTCCTTCCAATGGCCCTCAACTGCGTCAATCACTCTACGGAAAACGGGGTCAGCGTCATACAGTCCCCGGCCACAACCGGACCATTGGGTGCCCTGTCCTGCAAACATCATCGCGATTCGCTGTTCCCCTTCCCTAACGGTTGTTCCGCCTGATGCGTTCTCAATGAACTCGTCTAGGGATGCCAGTAGCTCGTTGCGATCATGTACTGCAAAAGCTGTTCGCGTTGCAAAATGTGTACGGCGCCGACAAAGGTTGCCTGCGATTGTATAGAGGTCGGTGTCATCTTCTGCGAGCATTTCCCGCAACTGTCGTGCGCTTCGCGTGAGTGCTTCATTGGTGCGCGCCGAGAGTGGGATCATCTTCCCCCCATCCGGGGACAGATCGGATGACCAGATGCGCGGGCGTGATGGTCGGTATTCTCGAATCACGCAATGTCCGTTGGCACCGCCGAACCCAAACGAGTTGATGCCGACCACGACTGGTCGCTCCGGGAACGCCTCGCAGACAGTCTGCACCTGCACAGCACCGTTTTCAAAATTTATCTCGGGGTTCGGAACGACATAGTTCTTTGACGTAGGCGCAAAAGTACGCCTCTGCATCATCAGGATGATTTTTAGTAGAGCGCAATGAAACGCCGCCGCTTCCATATGCCCCAAGTTGCTCTTCACGCTCGAAATCCGCAGTGGCACGCCGCGGTCAATCCCACCGAAGGCCTCAATGATTGCATTGCCCTCTATACGATCACCGACGACAGTTCCCGTCGCATGCGCTTCGACATAATCGAACTCTTCGGGTGTGCGCCCCGCACGAGCACAGGCGGTGCGCATCAGGTCTACCTGTGCATGACGGGTGGGTGCGGTGATATAGCGTCCCTGTGCCAGTCCACTACTCCCGTCAGCTGCCCCCGCCGCGTTAACGGAAGTTGCTTCAATGACGGCGTGGATGTGGTCGCCGTCATTTTCGGCTTCCTGTAGAGGTTTGAGAGCGAAGATGAACGCCCCCTCCGAACGGATATAGCCGTTCGCATCGGCATCAAAAGAGTGGCACTTGCCGTCAGGGCTGATGACCCCCAGGGCATTGAAGGAGGCACTGAGACGAGAGGTGCCCAGGTAATTCACCGATCCCACAAGTGCTTGTTTACAGTCGCCAGATCGGATCGCGGATATTGCTGCATGAAGCGCAGTGATACTTGCGGAGCAGGCCGTGCAGTATGTAGCGGACGGCCCCATCAGATTAAAATGGTAGGAAATGCGATTGGCGAGCATCGCGAGACTGATCGTAGTGACATCGAATGGTCCCGCGCCGTGCATTGGTCGCCAGCTGGCCACGGCCGGCACCTGTGCGCCAATGAAAACACCAGTGGAGCTGTTGCGCAGCGAATGAAAATCCCAGCCAGCACGCTCAAAAGTTTCCCAGGAACAACCCAGCAGCATGCGTATCTGGGGATCCATAAAAAGCATCTCGTCCTGTGACAGGCCGAAGAGCTTGGGGTCGATCAGCTTCTCGCCATCCTCGCGAATGAGGCCTTCATACGGGCTGGCAAACCGTCCTGGGCCAGAAAATTGGCCGATTGGACGATACCCTCTGCCATACCTGTCAATGATGGGTTCCCGGACGATCTCGCGCTCGGACAATAGTTGCCAGAAGTCCGAGTCGGTACGGATCCCCCCGGGCATCCGGTAACCGTACGCCACAATCGCAACTGGAGAATCTCGCGGTATATGTGACATCTCATTCTGCTCAAGTGTTGGAGAGCCCCAACCGTATCAAGAAGCCACCGGGGGGAAGTCGTGTTGGAAGCACGTTTTACTGCAACCGTAAGGGGTTGCCTATTCCTGCATGTCGCTGACGACTCGATTCACCGTCTCATCGGCCTTTTCAAAGAACGTCTTCAGGATCTGTTGGCGCTTCAACTTGAGCTTCTCAACCATTTCCCAAAGGGCTTCTCGAGTCTCTTTAACAGCTGCATCCCGGGTCTCACTGGAGAGGGTTGCGTCATGACGAAACTCGTACTTTTCCACGGCGAAGTCGGTGATATCAGAAATATTGTCCCCGAGGATGTTCATGTCAAGTGAATTCTTGACGGTGATGATTCGGTCGTTGTTGTCAGTCATTGGGTTTTTTATCTGGAGAATGGGTTAAAAACAGATGCCCATCTGGTGAAAAAATGCGATTAGGAACTCTGCAAGGATGACAGTGCATCCTCAGTCGCATCGCGCACTGGGATCAATTCATCAAAGCCGCTCACCGCAACAACCTCACGGTTGAGGTCGGAAAGCGAGCATATTTCGAACGCCTTTCCCTCGCCGGAGAGCTTTTTGGCGAGGATTAAGCAGACGCGAAGGCCAGCACTGCTAATAAACGATACTTTTTCGAAGTCCAGTAGCAGAGCACGATCACTAGGCTCAAGACCTTCCTCTAGCATGGTCAAGAGGTGGTTGCTGTTACCGCTGTCAATACGGCCGAGCAGAGCCGCGATTGCGATGTCTCCCTCGCGCTGCCATTTGATGTCAATTCTCATATTGGATTACGTCTTTATCGGGTACTCATGGTTGTTCAGTTCTCTGAAGTACAGGAAGGGACTCTGGATAGGCAATCAGGCAAGTGCACACAATACCGCGCCTTCCATGTGGCGTAAGATACAAAAGATCTCTGCGTCACACAAAGTTACGAAGAGACTTCTATTTTTCGTGCCCCTGTGTACTCCAAATCAGTCCAGATCGCGACTCTTTTTGAGTGGCAGTCTTCGTTTACTAATGCCATGAATTTGCACTGTTGAATCTGAACATAGGTGCTTCTTGGAAATATATCCCATCAATTCTAGAATTCTGGAACCCCCGACTTTATCCGCAGGTTGCTAGCTCAGAGAAAATTCCTTACACGAGTAAATGAGCGACAGTGACGAACGGCATTTAGGTCGTTTCGGCGCGACCGCACTTGGCGTGGGCGCGATAGTTGGGGGCGGCATTCTTGCGCTTGCCGGCGTTGCCTTCGCCACTGCCGGTTCGGCTGCTATCGTAGCCTTTGCACTCAACGGCGGCATTGCGTTCCTTACGGCAGCCAGCTTTGTGCGACTAGCCTCCCGCTACCCTGAATCCGGCGGCACGTATGCCTACGCGAAGCGAGTAGTCTCGATCGAGGTTGCATTCATCGTGGGCTGGGTAGTTTGGTTCGCCTCGATCGTAGCCGGCGTGCTCTATGCGCTCGGCTTCGCTGTCTTCGCCGTTGAAGGTGCAATCCGACTATTTCCAGCTTTCATGGGACAGTGGAACTGGATCGGAGACGGGCGAGGAGAACTCCTGCTAGCACTCGCTGCGATCGGGGTTTATTCGTGGATTCTTGTGGGACGCTCGGCAGGAGGCGGCAATGCGGCCACGGTTGGTAAGGTGGTCGTCTTTGGGCTTCTCGTAGCCGGAGGAGTGTGGGTATGGCTAAGCGGGAGTCCGGTCGAGGCAGTCGGGCGCTTGCGCCCATTTGCACCCGGTGGTGCATTGGGGATTGTCCAGGCAATGGGCTATACCTTCATCGCTCTCCAGGGATTCGACCTGATCGCCGCCGTTGGGGGCGAAGTGAAGAACCCGCAACGTACCGTACCGTTCGCGATGTACGCCGCCCTCGGCATTACGCTTGTGATCTACCTACCGCTTCTTGCCATAGTTGCAACGGTGGGGGCTCCACCCGAAGGAATCCTTGCAGCGGCGCAAGCTAACCCAGAGGGGCTCGTTGCAGAGGCCGTGGACCGGTACTTGGGAGTGCCCGGTTATTGGCTCGTGATCGGCGCCGGCATTCTGTCGATGCTGTCGGCCCTGCATGCCAACTTGTACGGTGCCTCTCGCGTGGCATTTTCTATGGCCCGAGACCGCACACTTCCGCGTCAAATCGGACAGATACGCGGACGGACGGGAGCGCCAGCTATTGCAGTGATCACGACCGGAGGGATGATGGTCGTAATTGTACTCGCAGTGGACAACGTGGCAGCAGCGGGAGCAGCCGCAAGCCTGATATTTCTCGTTTCATTCGCCATGGTACATTGTACTGCGATTCTTACTCTCCGGCGCTCCGGGGAGGCACGCCTTCCAGTGCTACCTGTCCTAGGGGTGATTTTCTGCCTGGGTTTGGCAGTATTTCAGGCCGTCGTTGTACCTGAAGCGGGCCGTGTCGCGGCCCTGTGGCTGGGTGTCGGCATGGTCCTGTATCTCATGGCTCTTGCACCTGGAGCAAGAGTGGCTGATGCGAGCGCTGAAGCCAAGGACCCAGAGCTGGCTCGCTCAAGGGGGCGGAACCCGCTTGTTCTTGCACCGATCGCAAATCCGGCAAGTGCCGCGAGCCTGTCCAACGTAGCTGCAACGGTGTGCACACCGAATGCGGGGAAGGCGGTTCTTCTTTCAGTGCTGCGCCCGGATCAAATGCCCGGCGACGCAATAATCCGCGACGCAAAGGATATTTTGGCCGAGTCTTTCGGTCAGAGCCTTGACGTCACTGCGAGTCCGGAAACGCTGTTTACGGTAGCATCCGACGTATGGGAGGAAATCGCCCGCGTAGCAAATGAGCACGGCTGTGAAACTGTGCTCCTCGGCCTGCCTCGTATTGAGAAACCCGGAGTAGAAGCCCGACTGGAAGGATTGATCTCAGCCATCGATGCGGATGTGGTCATTGTGCGCGCTCCGCCGCGGTGGCGTATCTCTGAAGCGACGCGCATTCTCGTGCCAGTCCGGGGTCAGCGCGTACATAGTCTTTTGCGTGCACGTTTGTTGGCCAGCTTGTCTCGCACAACTCCTCCTGATTTGACGTTTGTACAGGCGTTGCCTTCCGACACAAGAGCGGACACCCAGCGGCGACGCCTGCAAACGATCCAACGTCTTGCCAGGGACGAAGCTGCGGGGCCATATCAGGTGGAAATCGATTTAGTGGACGATCCAGTCGCTAGTATTGTATCCAGGGCATCAGAGAGTGACCTTCTCGTGATGGGGATGGAAAGCCGTCGTCGGCACAAACCTTCTATCGGTCCGTTCGCTCTTGAGGTCGCGAGAAGGACAACAGTGCCCTTAATTCTCCTCGGGTGTCGCTACTACGCTGGCTCCTTCACGGCACGGGGATTCGTCCAGGCCGTCTCCGCAATCCAGAAGCCCGGCGGTTGAATACGAGACGATAGCTGGTGACATCGCCATCGTCTTCGCGATCATAGCGGTGTTTCCCTTGACTAATAGAATTGCCACAGGTAGTGTGCAGACCTCACAAAGTATACCCGTTTGGCGGTGCATGCGCATTAAAACGGGATTTGTGCAATTAGAATTATGCCTCCTATAAGGTGACACGTTCGCCCTGGGAAGGGGTCAGTACACGGGCTTCGGGGCAATGCTCACGAAGGTTTTGCTTCAGCCAGCGCTTGGCCTCAGCTTCTCCATGCACCAGGATGATTGTATCGGGTTGAAGCTTTTTGGCAAGCGCCGTGAGCTCTCTGCGGTGGGCATGCCCGCTGAAACGAAAACGATCTACCTCGCATTCGATCTGTTGCATCCCCCGGTCAGGGCTAAGCAGCATCCCCTCCGCTCCACTCTGTGCTGCATGAAGTAGCTTCCCTGCAGGCAGATCTTCTTTGCTGAACCCGACAAAAAAGATGGCATGCTTCTCATTTTCGAGGAGCTCGACGGCAACCTGGTGCGACAGCGTTCGCTCAATCATCATGCCACTGGTCAGGACAAGGATCCCGGGTTGGTTTAGAACTCTGTTTCGAGCCTTGCGCGTTCTTGGAAATCGCTTTTGATCAACGGAATAGACCTCAAAATCGGGATCAATTCGAGGTGTAGATAAGCGGTAATCATCATAGATTCGCGAGACTTCGCGCAGTCCTCCCGCCGTGTAGATAGGAGTCTCTGGATCAATCAGGTTTTGCATCTTGAAGCGTCCAAGCAGGGCGAGGATCTCCTGGGCTCGTCCTAACATGAATACCGGTAGGAGTACCGTTCCTCCCCGGTCTAGAACGGATGCAAGCCTCCGGGCAAACCGGACTTCTTCCTCGGGGCGGGTCACGGTTTCCGCAACCGGATCCGCACCGAGTGTAGACTCCATGATGAGTACATCAATCGGTGCAGAAGGATGCGCCGCTCCCGGAATCATTGTCTGTGCCTCTGAGCGGGTGTCGCTGGTGTAATATATCCGGCGATGATCGGGGGTAGAGAGCAGTACACCTGCAGATCCCAACAAATGTCCAGAATAGTGGAGCTTGGCTCGCAGATGCTCCGATCCCAGATCAATCCACTGATCATAATCGTGGGTACAAAGCACATCAAATACATCATCCAGGTCCTCTTCGTCAAACAACGCACGGAACGGGGACGAGCCCTCATCAAACTTGCGTCTCTGGAGCCTGGCAGATGCGTACAGCATGAAGGTTGTCAAGGTCCGTGTGGCAGGCGTCAGGTGCATCCAGGCCATCGGCCACTTAGCATTCAAGTTCGGGATGCTGCCAATATGATCATGGTGTGCATGGGTAATGAACACATGATCGACGTTGTGATGTTCTATAGGAGAAAAATCCGGCAGCGAGGCAGGACCTTCTCCATTCGGATCAGCACCAGCATCCAAGACAATTCCACTGCCGTTCACTCCAAGGTAGTGGCAGCTTGCGCCAATGTCGTTGGCCCTGCCGAGCGAAATAAAATCCATACGTGAGGCTCAGCCGGACTGGTGCTGCTTGAAAGTCTCCCAGTCATTCATGAACTTGGCAAGGCCAATATCGGTGAGTGGGTGCACAAGGAGTTTTTTGATCACGCCAAGCGGCATGGTCGCTACATGGGCGCCCAGGAGTGCAGATTGCACGACATGCATCGGATGGCGGATCGAAGCAGCAAGCACTTCAGTGGTATACCCGAAATTGTCATAGATCTCAATGATTTCCTGCAAGAGGGTCATGCCGTCGGAGGAAATGTCATCCAGGCGCCCAAGGAAAGGACTGATGTATGCGGCACCTGCTTTTGCGGCCAATAGTGCCTGGGTCGGAGAAAAGCAGAGAGTGCAGTTGGACCGGATTCCCTCCTGTGCAAGTGCATTGATAGCTTTGATCCCATCCAGGATCAGGGGAACCTTGACAACTACATTGTCACGGATTGCCGCAAGCGTCCGGCCCTGTTCCATGATCCCGTCAAAATCAACAGCAGTGACCTCAGCGGAAACATCTCCCGGGACCATATCGCAAATTTTTGCAATGTGCTCATGAAAATCCAGGGGCTTCCCCTCGCGTTCCGCCGCTATTTTCATGAGGGAGGGGTTCGTGGTCACCCCATCCAGGACTCCCATTTCTCCAGCCTCCTGAATTTCGGCTAGATCTGCAGTGTCAATAAAGAATTTCATTGGACCAAAATTTCTTATCCGTGTGATACCCCTGGCTGCTGAGTTTGATCGGTCACTTTGATAACAATCAGGGTACGATCATCGCTGAGCATTTCAACGGGGCCGGTGAATTGTTGGATGTCACTTTGAATTAACTTCGTAAGGGCATCTGCAGAGCAGCTACGGTTGGCCAAAGCCAAGTCCAGTAGACGCTTCTCAGTATATTCATCCATGGCTTCTCCCATGGCTTCCGTTACTCCATCAGTATACATGACGATCGTGTCTCCCGGTGCGAGGGTAATATAACCCGCTTCGTAGGGTATATTCGGGACGATGCCAAGAAGCGGACCTCCATCCGAGAGGCGTTCGACCTGCCCATTCGCTCGGATCAATAAGGGGGGTTCATGCCCGGCATTCACAAATGCAAGCGATCTGTCTGGATAATACATCGCTGCAAAAGCAGTGATGAATTTATCCGGGTCCGTGTTTTCGTACAGCATGCGATTGGTGTGCTCAATGGCTTCCTCAAGCGTCAGGTCCATCGGCAACATCACATGCGTGCACGCATGAATACTGGACATCAGGAGCGCTGCGGGTACGCCTTTGCCGGTCACATCCGCAATCATGAAGAGGGTCCGGTTCTTGTTCAGGGGGGCTACATCAAAATAATCTCCCCCGACTTCACGGCTGGATAGCGCAAGGGTAGAAATCTCAATCCCGGGTACCTGAGGAATTTTGTCAGGCAGAAGGCGGCGTTGGATCGTACGAGCCATTCGAAGCTCCTCCTCCAGTTGCTGTTTGGCGATCCGCTCCTCAATCAACTCAACATTCTGGATTGAGGTGACTGCCAGACTGCCGAGGGCATAGAGGAATTCGACATCCTTGCGGTCATAGGGGGAGTCGTTCATCTTCGCTCCGAGGCAAAGGACGCCGTGGACAGCTCCCTGTTGCCGGATGGGCAGTGCAATGGCGATTCCACTTTGGTCCAGGTGATCTCCCGGTTCTGCGCGGACCAGATCCTGAATGTCGTCCAAAAACTCCGTAGCAAGGTCCTTCGTCGTGATCTGTTTTCCAGATACAAGCTTGAAGGTGCCGTCCGGTCGTCTCAGGTAAAACAGGTGGCCATGTACCACCATATGTCCCATGAGAGCGAACGAGAAAATTTTCAGTACATGCGAACGATCAACCGTCGCATTGAACTCTTTCGACAACTCGAAGAGAGTATTGAGCTGCTGCACGGTACTGTCCAAATCCAGATTAGTCCTGCGTAATTTTTCCAGGATCAGCGAATTACGAACGGCCGTTGAGGCCATATTGACCAGTGATTGCACAAACTGGAGTTCCTCTTCCTGAAAGGATGCTCCCGTAATCTTACTGCCAAGTGCAATGGCACCGATATCGGATTGATCATCTCGCACGGGCAGGAGCAGCCGAATTCCGAGAGAATTAAGCAGTGTTGGCAACTCCTCGCCCGCAATCAGAGTTTCCGAGATCAATGGCGGTAACTCAAGGCGGGATTCCTCTTCAACGGCAGGGATCCCCTTGACGACAATCACACGCCAGTTTTGTTTCTCGGGATCGTACAGAAGTGCGATACCTCGGGGAACCAAGAGCTTTCCCATAGCGGTCAAAAGCAGGTTGCTCAGCACCGAATAGAGTTCCAGAGAACTGGTCAGCACTTGGCTGGTTTGGAATAGTGCTTGCAAATCATGTCGCTGCACCTGCTCCGCCCTTGGGACCGCTTCCTGCATTCACTCCCGGATCAAAGATCAAGCGATTCACCCGGCTTTAATACCCGAGTGTCGCGTCCGATCTTGTTCATGAGTTCCTGCCACTTCTCTGTATCTGCTTTGATTTGCGGGAATGTATCAAAATGGATGGGGATGGTGAGTTTGGGTTCAATTAAACGCGCTGCTTGCGTCGCGCCAGTGATCCCCATAGTAAATACATCACCGATGGGAAGCAGGGCGAGGTCTATTGCTTGTTGACTGCCAATCCAGGTCATTTCCTGGAAGGGAGATGTATCTCCTGCATTGTAGATATAAAGGTCTTCTGCGTGAAGAATGTATCCGTTCGGGTTCCCGCCGTAGGTTCCGTCCGGAAAGGAGGAGGAATGTCGCGCGTGCGTCTGGGTTAAGACTCCCCATTCAAACCTGAATGACCCACCGGTATTCAAGGGTTGCACCTTCGCGTGTCCATTTTTTTTGACGTACTCGGTGATTTCATGGTTCGCGACAACCAGTGCATCACATCGTTTTGCGATCTCCATGGTGTCTCCCCAGTGATCCCCATGTGCGTGCGTCAGAATAATGGCATCCGCCGATAGAACATCGGCGGTGGTCACCGCTTCTGCCAAGGGGTTCCCGGTAATGAACGGATCAAAGAGCAGGGTCGCGCCGCCGGTTTTTATCTGCACTACCGAGTGCCCGAAGTAGGTGAGTCGCATCGTCACTATTTAGTTAATAAAATTTGTCGCGTGTGTACCGCTCCGTCCAGCCCCTGGAGACGCACAAAATAGGTTCCGCTCGGCAGCTCAACTCCATCCCAGACCGCCTCAAACTCACCAACCTCATGATGTCGATCAACCAGAACCGTAACGACATGCCCAGAAAGATTGATAATTGAGAGTCGCAGATGCTGTGATTCTCGCACTTCATAGGTGATGGAGGTTCGGGGGTTGAATGGATTGGGATAGTTTCCCAGAATCTCAATCGCGGAAGGGGTGACTTCTGCACCTAGCCCAAGTTTAATGGTTCCGACAACCCGAGGCGTGTGCCCCCGGACCTCTTGAGCCAGTCGGTAGAAAACGACACGGTCCGGGGCCCTCAGATCGGTATAAGACCAATGCGTTCCCTCAAAGGAGCGGTTGATGCGAGCCAGTTCTTCGAACATGATGCCATCTTCGGAGCGCTCGACCAGAAATGCTTCTGAACTTGGATCTTCATTTTCCCAAGTGAGCATGACCCCTTGATCGAAAACGATTCCGCTGAACCCGCGAATGGGAGGGTCAAAGATAGGACCGCCCTGAGCGCGATACGTGATCGCATCCCGCTCAGCAAAGTAGCGAAAGCTTCTGGCAGATTCAAAGTCAAGCATGAGCGCTCCTTCCGCAGCCGGTGTTTGTTGCATCGTGGAACGGATCTGGGTTTCTGTGCGAGCCAGGGGCCATACGGACAGATCGTCTATCTCACCCACAAAGCGGCTCTCTTCCGAACGGACATGTCCACCCAGAGCGAGCGGCTGTGTTCCGCCCAAGTGAGTGCCAGTGGGATCAAAAAGCGAGTCGGCGATCTGGCCGTCCAGAAAAAGCTTTGTCCAGTGGGTTTCAGCATCATGGGCCAATGCAACATGATGCCAAGTGCCATCAGCCACGGGAGATTCAGTGGCCAGGGTGACGTGATGTCCGGCCGTATTACGATAGTATCGCATCCGCCCCCTAGAGTCGATCACAAGCTCTATGGGATAGAGATTCATCTCTGAGCCGTCCCATGCGGATAGTACGACGGCATTTAATGTGGCAGTCCGTATCCATAACTCCAGAGTATGACTGTCATGAAGCATTTCCAACCATTGTGGCTGAATATGCAAAGGGGTCACGTTTTTCTCCAGAGCCAAGGTAGATCCAGATTCACTGCCAAGTAGGGGGCGCAGTTCACCACGACGCACCGTGCCTTCGTTTTCCACATAGCGTGTGCCGATCTTTACAGCGGAAGCTACGGAGATTCTGTAATTCTGGGACACGCTGCTTCGGTCCGTGAGTACCTGCAGTACAAGGTCATAGGTCCCGCGCATCGGTTCGGTGGAGAACAATCGGATTCGTCCTCCCGAAAGCTCTACTGCATCAAGCTCTACGTAGCGGTAGGCTTGGCGAACAGCAGTTGCGGTTGCCAATTCCCACTCCGTAGGCAGTGAGACTACAAATCCTTCACTCAAAGGAACTCCATTCCACTGAGTGAACAGATTGATGGTTGTTCCAGGCTCATAGGTGGCTGGAAACCATGTATCACGTTCCTGCACACAGTACCCGTCTACCTGGGGAAGAATCCAGACAAGCGACAGCAAGGCACACATACATCGGAGCATGCTTTCAAGCGGCAAGCACTTAAACGTCCCCGATTTATTTTATCAGGGACGTTTAAGATAAGAAGGAAATGAACCTTCTGCAGCGGGGCCTATTCCCAGCTGGCAGCGTTCAACAGAGTTATGTCTGGGATATCCGATCCAATGTAATCATCGGAATCCGGATCTTGGAGTAGATAGATGGCAACCCTTCCAGTGTCATTGAGGGCGTACTCAAAAGCACTTCCGGTACGGGGTGAGTAGATTAGAGAGTCCAGCACGATTTCCGAATCGAAAACATTTAGAATATCAGCGGAAGTCAGGGAGTCCGAATGGAGCCATAGAACGAGCGAATCCAGGGATGACGGGAAACGATCTTCTCCGCGCTCATAGTGTGTCAAACCCGTTCGGATGTGAATCATCTGCTGACGTGTCAATTCGGTCAGAGCCTGTTCGCGCTCAATTGCCTCCCATGGTTCTGTAATTGAGCGATATAGCCAGATCCCTAGAACCACGATTAGAATGGCCATTAAGGCCTGTATAGCAATCTTAACGTTGTGATTGACCATTATCACAGGGTAGCTGTTTAATAATACTAATTTAATACGAAGCTATGAAACGAGGCAGTCACAGCAAACCGCGTGTAACTCCCCGCTGTGCATTTAGTTGAGTTGTGTGCTTTGCGAGTAACATCAACCAGCAATCGGGAAACGGAGGATAACCATCATGCGCCCTCTTTGTTTTAATATAAGTTAATAGCCTGACAGATCATTGCCAAATCTACTCATCAATATTGATCACGTTGCAACGCTGCGCAATGCTCGCCGTGAGACGTTCCCAGATCCTGTGGAGGCAGCATGTCTGTGCGAAGCGTCCGGTGCAGACGGGATTGTCTTTCATCTGAGGGAAGATCGTCGACACATCAATGATCATGATGTGGCCCGGCTTAAACAGGCTGTACGGGGGAAGCTGGATTTCGAGCTTTCAACAAACGAAGAGATCGTTGAGATCTGCTGTAGGACATGTCCAGAATTGGCTACACTTGTACCCGAGCGCCGCGAAGAAATCACCACGGAGGGGGGACTGGATGTGATCCGTCGTCAGGCTGATCTGACGGTTACCGTGGATCGCCTAAAGAAAGCGGGAATTGGAGAGGTTGCGTTGTTTGTTGATCCTGACGTAGATCAGATTCGGGTTGTACGAGACACGGGCGCCTCCACGATTGAGCTGCATACGGGTGATTTCGCCAATGCACCGGCAGGTGCGGATCAATTACATGAAGCGAGCCGCATTGCGAAGGCGGCAGAATTTGCGCATGAATGTGGGCTCATCGTCCACGCGGGCCATGGCCTAGACTATGAGAATTACCGCCTGTTTTCACGCTCGGTGCCGCATGTCCGTGAAGTATCCATCGGCTTTTCCGTCATTGCTCGGTCAATTTTTACAGGACTTGGGGTAGCCGTGACGGAAATGGCTCGGCTGGTCAAGGGGCAGGATGCATCCTGAAAACTTCAAGAATGGCTACGTTGCCCTGATTGGGAAGCCTAATGTCGGCAAAAGTACGCTGTTGAATGCCCTCATGGGGCAGAAACTCTCCATTGTTACTCCCAAAGCGCAAACGACTCGCCACCGGGTACTGGGAATCCTGACAGAAGAGAGCACCCAAATCATTTTCTTGGATACCCCAGGGATCATGCGCCCCAATACCAGCCTTGATCAGGCAATGATGCGGAAAGTGCGTGATTCGGTAGCGGATGCAGATCTGATCATCTTTATAGTAGATGCCCGTGCGGATGAGCCGGATTTGCGGGGGTTGAAGACGATCATAGACCGACCAGCCATCCTGGCACTGAATAAAACAGATCTGGTGAAACAGGATCAGCTGCTCCCCCTAGTTGATGCATACACCAATCTGCACTCGTTTAAGACAATCGTCCCGATCAGTGCGCTGAAGGAAACCAACCTTGATGCTCTCATGGGGGAGATCCGCAACTGCCTCCCGTCAGGTCCGGCTCTTTATCCGGCCGAAATGATCAGCGAGCATCCCGAACGGTTTTTTGTCGCGGAGATCATCCGAGAGAAGGTTTTTGAACAATTCCGCCAGGAGATTCCGTATGCGTCTACCGTAGTCATTTCCAACTTCGTGGAGCGTGACCAGGCGAAGGACCTGATTGAAGCAGATATCATCGTAGAACGCCCGAGTCAAAAGAGGATTCTCATTGGCGCAAAAGCCCATGCACTCAAGGCAATCGGGATCAAGGCACGCCAGGATATCGAGCAGTTTTTAGCGCGGGAGGTATACCTGAAGCTCTTTGTCCGTGTCCGAAAGGACTGGCGCAATCAAGGCCAATTATTGCGGTCTTTCGGCTATAGATAGCTAACACGAAGGCCATCGCGCACCGCCTGCGCATACGGTGGCGGGATTTCAGTAATGGTATGCTTGTCGAAGGTGCGCCGTGGGGGGTAATCGCGGCGGAGTTGGCGGAACGTTTCCGCAATGTGGTCCTGGGGTACGTGCAGGATTTTCCGCATGCGCGTATCGTCTGCATCGATGTCATATAACCGCTGCGCGAGTGCACCCAGCCAACTGGACTCAGGTTCCAGGTCGAGTGAAAGAGGGTCCGGTAAATTTTCCTGCAGCAACTGTTCGTAATCCCAGGTTCCCTGAACCTGAAAATGCTGGGTGACTGCCTTATAGAGCATAATGGTTCCCTGCAGTTTTCCATCTACGGAGTGGCCGGCAATATGCGGAGTAGCCAGCGTTACCCTTTGCAGTAATTCGAGATCAGGAACGGGTTCATTTTCCCATACATCAAGAACCGTAGCATCAATCTTTCCGATCTTCAGGGCTCGTTTGAGCGCCTGGTTGTCAATCACGTTCCCCCTCGCAGTATTCAAGACCCATGCCCCTGGCTTCATGGACCGAAGCTCAGCATCTCCGATGAGGTGGTAAGTTTCGGGGGATTTGGGTA